>CADCCP010000004.1:116813-152424 GCA_902800005.1 uncultured Ruminococcus sp.
GAAGTGTATTTGAAGCTACAGAACCCGGCTATGTCAATGGCGAATCCAAACACTACAAGGCTATCGTAAACACAGTTCAGTATACAAAGAAATGGTGTCCGTCACCTTCTCAGATCATCAACTATGCTGACTGCCACGACAACCTCACTCTTTGGGACAAGATCAACTCCTCTAATGGAGATGACTCCGAAGAAGACCGTATCCGTCAGAATAATCTGGCTGCCGCTATCATTCAGACTTCACAGGGTATCCCCTTCATGATGAGCGGTGAGGAATTCCTCCGCACAAAGACAAAGGCTGACGGTACTTTTGAGCATAACAGTTATGCTTCTCCCGACTCGGTAAACGAACTTGACTATTCAAGACTTGAAACTTATTCAAGCGTATATGACTACTACAAAGGTCTTATCGAATTCCGTAAAGCTCACCCTGCTCTCAGAATGACTAATGCAGATGACGTTGAAAGCACATTTACATCTCTCGTTGACACAAATGCAGAAAAAGGCGTTGCCATGTACTCCATCAAGGGCGGTGTGAACGGTGAAGAAGCTGAGGAGATCGTTGTTGTTTACAACCCC
Source organism: uncultured Ruminococcus sp. (assembly GCA_902800005.1). GTDB lineage: Bacteria > Bacillota > Clostridia > Oscillospirales > Acutalibacteraceae > UBA1213. Next base: position 117,392 of record CADCCP010000004.1, read on the forward strand.
CTCAAAGAAGATACTACCGTTACTCTCCCCGAAGGCGAATGGGACGTTTATGTAAATGACGAATTTGCAAGTGCTGACACAATTCTTTCTACCGTAGCCGGCACAGTTACAGTTCCGAGAATTTCCGCTATGGTACTCGTTAAGGGTTATGAAAATATTCCTGATTTCCCCGAATTTGAGTATAAATACGGTATCGTCGGTTCAATGACAGGCTGGGGTGCTGAAAACGACTTCGCTATGATGGATATGTCAGCTTTAAAGGAAATGATGAAAGGCTTTGCAGAATCTTTCGGTGCCGAAGTCACAGATGAAGACATGAAAGACATGGATATACTTGACGGTATACATTACGGTATGACAACTGTTCTTGAGGCAGGCGACTATGAATTCAAAGTACGTGCATACAACGACAAAACATGGAGCGAAAGCTATGGTGTTTATGAACCCGAATATGACCGTACAAACAACAGTCAGACCAATGTTAAAGTTACTTTGACAGAACCCTCTGTTATCGTTGTACTGCTCGATACATCAGGTGAAGACGAGATGCTTTGGCCTATCACTTATTCAGTCGTACCCGAAAGCAAGGCGTCAGAAGACAATTACACCCCTGAACTCGTATTCACAGGCAAAGAAGGTACAGAACCTAAACTCCTTGAACTCATCAAGGGCGGCAATAAGCCTGTTGACGAACCCTCAAAGACAGACGAGCCTTCAAAGACAGATGAACCTTCAAAGACCGATGAACCCTCAAAGACCGAGCCGTCCAATACACAGCCCTCTCAGCAGGACAATAATTCGGGCAGCAACGGCTCTGATAACAACGGCAGCAATAATAACGGTACTCCTGTCAACACAGGCGACTCTACCAATACTCTTGCTATCTTTATGATAGCTCTTGCAGCAGCCGCTGTTTCCATCTTTACAGCAAAATCCATCAGAAAATCTAAGGCTGAATAATCCTGAAATTATCTGAAATAAAAATCTCCCCAAAACCTTGTGTCTTGGGGGGATTTTTTTGTGTTTTTGCAAGAATTTTCAGATTTTACTGTTAATTTCCGTATCAGTGTGCTATAATACACCTTGACTAATGAATTGAAAAAAGAGGGTTATTCTGTATGGATAAGAGAGAAAATCTGAGAAATGTTGCCATTATCGCCCATGTCGATCACGGCAAAACTACACTTGTCGATCAGCTCCTGCTGCAAAGCGGTATCTTCAGAGCTAATGAAGCAGTTGCCGAGCGTGTCATGGACTCAAATGATCTTGAACGTGAAAGGGGCATCACCATCCTTTCAAAAAATACCGCTGTCATGTATAAAGATACCAAAATAAATATCGTTGACACTCCCGGTCATGCCGATTTCGGCGGCGAAGTGGAACGTATATTAATGATGGTAGACGGCGTTCTGCTTTTGGTAGACGCTTTTGAGGGCTGTATGCCGCAAACACGCTTTGTTCTCAAAAAAGCCCTTGCTCTCGGCAAAAAACCGCTTGTTGTCGTAAATAAGATAGACCGTCCCGGTGCAAGACCGGAAGAAGTCGTTGATGAAGTCCTCGATCTCTTCATAGAACTCGGTGCAGATGATGAACAACTTGAATTCCCCGTTGTATACGCTTCGGGCAGGGCAGGCTATGCTTCCCTTGATCCCAACGTACAGGGAACAGACATGAAACCTCTGTTTGAAAAGATACTTGAAGAGATACCTGCTCCGCAGGGTGATATGAACGGTCCTTTGCAGTTGCTTTTCTCCAACATTGACTATGATGAATATGTCGGCAGGATAGGTATAGGCAGAGTTGAAAGAGGAAGCTGCCGTGTCGGTCAGAATGTCACTCTCTGCCACAATGACGGCAGCAGAAAAAATGCAAAGATCACTAAACTCTATCAATTTGAGGGCTTGAAGCGTGTTGAAAGCGAGTCTGCCATGCTTGGCGACATCGTTGCCGTTTCGGGCATTGCAGACCTCAACATAGGTGAGACCGCCTGCGATCCCGAACATCAGGAACCTCTCCCCTTTGTCAAGATAGATGAACCTACCGTTTCCATGCTCTTCATGGTAAATGACAGCCCCTTTGCAGGCAGAGAAGGTAAATATGTAACTTCCAGAAACATTCGTGCAAGGCTCTTTAAAGAAGTTGAAACAAATGTTGCCATGCGTGTGGAGGAAACAGACTCCGCCGATACATTCAAAGTTTCGGGGCGTGGTGAACTTCACCTGTCTATCCTCATTGAAACAATGCGTAGACAGAATTATGAATTTCAGGTATCCCGTCCCAAAGTCATCATGAAGACAGTCAACGGCAAACTTCAGGAGCCTATGGAACTCCTCATGATAGAAGTACCCGATAACTATGTAGGTGCTATCATGGAAAAACTCGGATCAAGAAAAGCCGAGCTTCTCAACATGGGTACAAGAGAATCAGGCGTTACTCACATAGAATTCCGTATCCCGTCAAGAGGTCTTATGGGCTATCGTTCCGAGTTCATGACAGATACAAACGGCAACGGCATCATGAATCACATATTTGACGGCTATGACGACTATAAAGGTGAGATACAGTCCCGTCTGCAAGGCTCTCTCATCGCACATGAAACAGGTGACAGTACAGGTTACGGTTTGTTTGCCGCTCAGGATAGGGGACGTTTGTTTATCGGACCGGGTGTTGAAGTCTATGAAGGCATGATAGTCGGTGCAAATCCCAAAAATGAGGACATGACCGTCAACGTCTGCAAGAAAAAGCACGTTACCAATACCCGTGCGGCAGGCTCTGATGAAGCCCTCAAACTCACTCCCCCCACTATTCTCAGCCTTGAACAGTCCCTTGAATTCATAGGCGATGATGAACTCGTCGAAGTCACTCCCAAATCTATCCGCATGAGAAAAATGATACTTAACAAGGAAAAACGTCTTAAAGCCCAGAGCAGAGGATAAAAATATATGGAATACGTTATCCTCGACCTTGAATGGAACGGCAGCCACAGTGCAAAAGTCGGCGGCTACATAAATGAGATAATCGAATTTGGTGCAGTAAAGCTCAATGAAGATATGGAGATCATCGGTCAGTTTTCCGTGTTGGTGCGTCCCGACCTCACCAAGAAACTCCGCAACAGGATAAAAGACCTTACCTCTCTCACCAATGAGGAACTTAAAAAAGGCTATCCGTTCCAGTATGCTTTCAGCAAATTCCGCAAGTTTGCACAAAACTGTATTCTCATGACATGGAGTACGACCGACATCATAACTTTGATGGAGAACTGCCTTTACTATCTCAAAAATGACCGTCTGCCATTTCTGAAACAGTACGTTGACTTGCAGGAATACTGTCAGGAAATGATGGGACTTGGAAATGCTTCACGAATAGGTCTTGTGACAATGGCGGAAATGCTCGGTCTTGATGTGGATGACATACCCCACCATCGTGCCATAGGTGACAGCATCGTTTCCGCAAAGTGCCTGCAAAAACTCTATTCAAAGGGTGCTTTGAAGCCCCATATTCAAAAAGCTGACTGCAACGAATTTTATGAAAGACTCCTCTTTCACAATACATACGCATCAAGTTTTGAAAATCCCCTTGTCGATAAAAGTGCCATGACCGTAAACTGCGATCTCTGCGGTGCAAGGTCGGAGCGACAAACAGACTGGGAACTTAAAAACAGGGGTTTTTATGCGACATTCCTCTGTCCGAAATGCCGTAATGAATTTGAAGCAAAGATCATGTTCAGGATCAAATATGACGGTGTTACACCAATAAAAAAACTTGCCTCTCACAGCACTGACGATGATACAGAAAATCAGCCCTCTGCCGAATAAACAGAGAGCTGATTTTTTTAATGCACGATATTCTTTTTATATATGATCTCCAGACCGTACAGCAGCAATTCATCATTGATGATTATATCATGCCTGCAATACGGTATTATCATAGGCGACAAGCCACCTGTCGCTATGATAGTGGGTGTTCCATCTATCTCAAGTGACATCCTGTCGATCATGCCGTCCAGAAGTGCCGCATTTCCGAATACTACTCCCGACCTCATACAATCTATTGTATTAGTTCCTATGGATTTTTTCGGAGCTTCTATGCTTATTCCCTGCAACTGTGCGGCATTCCTTGTCAACGACTCCATTGACACCTTGACACCGGGGATTATCACACCTCCACGATAACATGAATCCTTGTCTACAACGCATATCGTTGTTGCTGTACCCATGTCTATAACCATAAGCGGTTTCGGGTACAATGCCACCGCCGCAACTGCACCTACTACTAAATCGCTTCCAAGCTGTGCAGGATTGTCTATCTTGATATTCAAGCCTGTTTTGATACCCGGACCTACTATCATAGGAGTACGTTTTATAACCTTTTTGACCGCAAGTTTCAGCATTTCATTTATCTGCGGAACTACTGATGATATGATACCGCCCTCAAAGTCTCCTGCCGACAGCCCGTTAAGCTCTATCAATATTTTTATCTGCACAGCATATTCATCTGCTGTTTTATTCTTGTCCGTACCTATACGGGAGATGAATGCTGTTTTACCCTCACTGATACCTCCGAATACGATATTTGTATTTCCCACATCTGTTGCCAGAATCATTTTGAACTCTCCTTTGTCTTGTCCTCAACGATATGCACATCAAGCTGATTGAACGGTATTTTGATGCCGTTTTTGTCGAGGGCATTTTTGATATTCTCCTGCATGGAGTAGTACACAAGCCAGTAATCCTCAGAATTGCACCATATCCACACACTCAGATCAACACTGCTTTCATTCAGCTTATCCACATATACCCTGTTATTCTCGCCCTGCAATACAAGGTCACTCCCGTAAAGCAAGTCCATTATAACTTTTCTTGCTTCCTCCACGTCCTCACTGTACGCTATCGGAATTATCAAATCTACTCTGCGTTTTTCCCTGACAAAATAATTGATTATATTATTGGAAGTCAATCGTGAATTGGGTATTTGTATCTCCCTGTTGTTGTATGTGCAGAGAGTTGTGTACATCATGTTTATCTTCACGACTGTACCCTTTAATCCCTCTGTTTCGATATAGTCACCCACTTTGAACTTCTTGTTTATGATGATAAGCGTACCGCTTGCCACATTTGAAAGACTGTCCTTCAATGCAAGACCTATCGTCACAGTTGCCGCACTCACCGTTGCTATGAGTGTTGTCATATCAAATCCGACTGTTGACAGCACACAAAGTATAACCAGCACTTTCAGTGCCGCATTCAAAATAGAATTAAGAAACGTCACCACTGTTTTATCAACTTTTGCCCTTGTCATAGCCCTTTCAGCGAGCCGACATATAAATTTTGTAAGCCACCACCCTATCAGGAATATCACCAGTGCCGCTATCAGCTTCGGCAGAAATGCCGCTGCCCAGTTGTATGCCGTTTCGAGCCACCTCTGTGCAATATTCAAATTTTCCTCTACCGTTTTGTTGATGTCCAACGCCTCGTCCAATAAAAAATACATCTTTCTACCCCCGTCCCTATATTTATATATACATTATAGCATATATTTCTGAAATTGAAAAGAAAAATTTGTTATATTTTTGTATCTCTTGCAAAAATGTGCAGTTTATTGTATGATATTATCAGAACGATCAATGAAAGGGTTTTAATATGTTTAAAGATGTTGACAGAACGATCATATATTACGGAGTGTACGATACGGATACAGAGGTCTTTGATGAAACCGACATTCTCTGCACCGTGAGAAAGAAATTCTTTGAAACACGCTCCACTCAAAAAGGCAGAGGCAATATCAAAACTGCCGAAGGTCTGCATAATTACAGCTACGTCATGGAAGCAGGTGTCAGTCTGCGTTACAGGATGATAACCAAAGACGGCAGACAGCTTGCAAGAGTTTTTGACACAGCAGGCGGTTATTTTGCCGAAACACTCGACTTCTTCCACAGACCTGTCAAAAGAGCCTACTTCAACAGACTCCACAAATGGACAAAAACAGAATTCATCTCCCTGCATGACAGAACTGTCAAATTTACCGTTTTTCCCTCCAGAGAGGGCGAACTTCCCGTTATGATCCTCAGAAAAAACGATACAGATACTGTTCTTTATCCGTTCAGCTCCGATGAAGATGCAAAGACCTCCCAAAAACTCAACAAGATGACAGGCACTCCTCCTATATTCTGTTCGACGAGTTTCGGAAACTTCTATTTCTGTACAAAACAGAATTTCGATGAAAGAAAAAAAGCTCTCGAAGAGATCCAAAAACCCACTTATTTCAGTACGGAAGTGTATGTTTCATGGTCATCCGATGATGAGAAACCGTCTGCTCCCGATACCCCCCATGAACAAAACGAAATGCCCCCTCAAAATACTGCTCCCGTTATCCCCGAAAATAACGACGGTCAGAAAAATTGTGCCTCTTCCGGTGAGTGTCCATATGAGAACACCGAAAAACAGATCATTGAATCAGGCGGTAAACGGTATTTCTACTTCGGCAAGACCGAGAAAAACAAACGTCACGGCAAGGGCAGAACTGTCATGCAAAACGGTGAAACCGCTTTTGAGGGCTTCTATAAAAACGATATGCGTGACGGTATCGGCGTTCATTACTACAAGTCAGGCAAGCTGTGCTATGTCGGAAACTGGTCGGAAAATAAACGAAACGGCTTGGGTATCGCTTTTTCACCCGATGATGACAGTGCTTTTATAGGCCAGTGGCGTGACGGCAGATCAGTCAATGCAGGTGCATTCTTCGACCGTAAAGGTAAACTGCTTTACTTGGGCAATATCGAAAACGGCATCAAAAACGGTGCGGGCATAACTTACAATGACGCTGACAAAGCCTTCTTTGTCGGCAAGTATGAAAACGGAAAATTTCTTGAAAAAGGCACTCTTTTCGACTGCAAAGGCAATATGCTTTACACCGGAGGATATAAAAACGGTAAATGCAGCGGTACAGGCATATCATACGCTCCCGATGGAAAGATCATCTATCAGGGACAGTGGCTCAACGGTCTTTACAACGGCAACGGCACTCTCTGCGACAAAAACGGCAATATCATCTATATGGGCAGCTTTCAGGACGGTCTGCCTGACGGCGAGGGTACTGCACTTCACTCCGATCACCGCTACACAGGGCATTTCTCTCAGGGAAAACCCTGCGGTCACGGCATTATCTTCATGAGTGACGGCTCTGAAATAACAGGCTCTTTCTCTGCACAGCCCTTTGAAAACGCCTCTCAGCTGACATTCCGTGACATTACCTACTACTTTGTAAATGAGGTGGATGAATGAAAACTTTATACGTTTCGGACTTGGACGGCACTCTCCTTGACAGAAATGCAAAACTTTCTCCACGTTCTGCAAGTATCATTTCCGATCTGATAAAAAACGGTATGCTCTTTTCTGTTGCAACTGCGAGAAGCCGTTCCTGCATCGACATCCTGAACCAACTCAATATCAATATTCCCTGCGTACAGCTCAACGGTGTGCTTATCTACGATTCAAATACACAAAAATATATCGGCTGTACCCCTATGGATACGGGTACAGCCGACAGTATAATTCAAATACTTAAATCATTCAACAGAATGTCTTTTGTCTACAAGTTCGACAAGGACTGCGGTATCAACGTGGAATTTGAAAAACTCCAAAATCAAGTGGAAAGAGATTTCTTCAATGCCCGTAAAGATCAGGATTACAAGAGTTTCCGACAAGTTGCCGATATATCCGCCTCAGATGATGACCGCATCATCTACTTCACGATGGTAGACAGCTATGACCGTCTTGAACCCATATATAAACAGATAAAAACACTTCCATATGCCAAACCCACTCTCTACCGTGACAACTATTCAGACCTGTATTTTCTGGAGGTGTTCAGTTCGGAGGCTACAAAAGCCAACGGTGTCCTCAAACTCAAAGAAATGCTCCATGCCGATAAAGTAGTTTCATTCGGCGACAATCTCAATGATGTCGATATGCTCAAAGTATCAGATGTCGGCATTGCAGTAGGCGACTGTGTAGAAGAAGTAAAACAATATGCCGATATTATCATCGGAAACAGCTATGAAGACGGTGTAGCCGAATTTCTGCTTGCTCACTCAAAAAACTCTATCTCAGACTTCTGAGTTTCCGCCTTCGGTGCAAACGGCACTGTGTCAAATACCTCCACAACTCTATCCCTGAACCACAAGGACGGCGTTACCCTCACTGCAAAGCCGTAACCGTTGTCCATCTGCCATTTATAGCTTTCTGCCTGCGGTATGCCGTATACTGACAGCAATGTCATTATTATACCTCCATGCGTCACTATGGCAGATGTGAGGATATTTTCACTTATGACTTCATTCACAGTTTTTTCAAATCCCCTGCATATACGCATGGCAAAATCTTTTCCTGTTTCACCATGCGGCGGCGGTGTCTTGTCGGAGTTTTTCAGCCACTCCGTAAATTCAGGCTTTCCTGCCAATTCAACGGCACTTTTTCCCTCCCAATCACCGAAATCACATTCACTGAACGCTCCGACTGTCTGCATTTCCGTATCAGGATAGATGATCCGGCAGGTCTGAGTGCATCTTGCCAAAGGACTTGCATATACTTTACTGCAAGCAGGATAACCTGACTTTTCACTGATCTCCCTTAAACTGCCTTTTCCTCTTTCGGACAGGTTTACATCTGTCCTGCCTATGTATCTGCCTTTGAGCGTTTCGTCGATCGCTCCATGACGTATCAGATATATTACATACGACTGCATTAACAAAAATCTCCTTCAAAAAAAATTTTTCAAAAAACTTTACAAACAGTTTTAAATGTTATATAATTTACATATTGTTTTAATATGCTGAAACAAGTCGTTTCCATATGTTTACTATATAATTTTGTCTACATCTTGTCAAGGGGTTTTTACATTGAGTGATTTTCCGAGAATGATCACCCTGCTCCGAAAGGAAAAGGGATTAAGTCAAAAACAGGCTGCTTTGGAACTGGGCGTATCGCAGGCATTGCTGTCACACTATGAAAAAGGTATAAGAGAATGCGGTCTGGACTTTGCAGTCAAGATTGCAGACTACTACAATGTGTCATGTGACTATATTTTGGGCAGGACTGCCAACAAAAACGGTATGGATTTTGAACAGCCCATCCTGCCTTCACCTGAGGGCATATCCTCCAAATACAGTGCTGCCCTCGCCGCAAACAAACATCTTATTATCAATTCAATAGAGGTCATTTTCGGTATTCTCCAACAGGCTGACTGCAAAGGTCTGAATACCGAAATATCATCATACCTTATGGTATCCGTATACAAGGCTCTGAGAATACTGTATTCTGCCAATCCCAAAAATCCGCAGGCTATGTTCTCTGTCATGCCCGAATTGTATAAAGGTCTGTCATCCGCCCTGCAAATCATAAGCGAAACCAATGCTGAGTGCCTGTCACACGGCAAAACTGTCGGCAATTCCGTCGGTCTTGATACGGTAATGTCACCATGTCTTTCTCCCGATATTATCTCAAAGCTATGGTCTGAAAATGCCTCTGCCCTTTATGACCTTATCCGAAAAACAGAGGATAAACTGAAAAAACTTTCCTGAACAAACAAAAGCTGACGCTCATTTGACCGTCAGCTTTATTTTTTACTGTACCGTCTCATAGCCGTCAGGCACTCTGAATATTTCCCCGTCAGGCTCTGTTGTGAAAGCATTGATCTCTATCTCTGAAAAACGCTTTCCTTCCGGACTCATTATATATACAGGCTTCTCTCCGTCAAAATATACTTTGACCACCTTGCCGTCCGCATCGTATTCTTCAAAATCGTACAGTCTGCCTTTATATTCCTCTTTGCCGCTTTTTTCATACTTCAATGACTTCAATCTGAAATTTTCCGACAAACACAAAATTATACTATTGGCAATACTGTTTTGTGTATAGCCGTCCGATGTATACAGTTCTTCATCAGGATCGTATGCACCTCCGGCAAGAGTTGCTTTTTTACTCTTGTCATCAATTATATATGTGCCGTCACCGTTTTGGATAATCTTCACGGAGTCGTCTCCAAACCTGAATTTTTCAATTATGCCTTCATCACTCCTGCCGACCTCTGCATCAAACGTCACACTAAGACCGCCAAACAACGAAATTTCTCCGGTGACATCAATATACAGATTTTTACTTTCAAGCACGTTTGTGAGATATGTTCGTGTCCTCTCTCCAAGCTCATCTACATCTACTGCTTTTTCAACAAGCTGCTTTGAGTAATCTGCCGCTTCAATGCTTATTTCTTTTATCTCGCTTTCCTCTGACACCTCACTCACTTCTTTACTCTGCTCCGATACCTCCGAAACTTTCTTTGATGCCTCTTTAGAAGTCTCTTTTGATACCTCCTTAGAAATTTCTTTTGAAGTTTCCCTTGACACTTCCGATACAACGCTTGTTTCAGGTATCACGGAGATCTCCGTTGATTCCGATACATCATTTCCATGTCCGGCACATGATGTCAGCAAAAGTGCCGTGAATAATACCGCCATTATCTTTTTCATTAAAATTGCCCCCTTTGCCAAAATTATATCACATCACTTATCAATAAACAACTGCTGTTTATCTGATTTTGTCAAAAGAAATCATTGAAATTTTTTCCCTTCTGTATTACAATATATATATCATATATGAAACGGAGTTTTTTGATATGTATAAAAATTATATCTTTGACCTCTACGGCACTCTTGTTGACATCAGCACGAATGAATGGAAAGCAAGTCTGTGGAAAAATATGTCAAATATCTATTCCATGCATGGTGCTGTATACTCCCCGAAAGAACTCAAAAAAGCCTATTATTCCCTACTGAAAGAGCAGATAGCCGCCATTCCCAAAGATAAGTATACCACTCATCCCGAACCGCAAATTGAATATGTCTTTCAGAGGATGTTCACCGAAAAAGGCATTGACTGCTCTATGTCACTTGCAAAGGAGATCGGTCTTGTATTCCGCTCTCTGTCACTCAACTATATCAAACTTTATGACGGTGTGCATGAACTGTTTGACAACATTCATAAAAACGGCGGTAAAGCCTATCTGCTTTCAAATGCACAACGTATCTTTACAGAACCTGAAATTCGTATGCTTGGCATTTACAACGAATTTGAAGATGTAATTATCTCCTCGGATGTCGGCTGTGCAAAACCCGATATTAAATTCTATCAGCACATACTTGCAAAACACTCCCTTGACCCTAAAGAGTCCATCATGATAGGCAATGACTATATCACCGATATTCAAGGCTCTTTCAATGCAGGCTTGGACTCCCTTTACCTGCACACAAATATCTCTCCCGAAATAAAGGGTGAACTGCTCGCCAAATACCCCGTTATGAGCGGCGATCTCTTTGAAGCTATAAATATTCTTTTTAATGAGGTGCATTAAAATGTTAAACAAGTTAGTTGAAAAATTCAGACATGACAACAATGAAGATGAATATGAATTTGAGTACAGCGAATACTCCTATGACGGAAAAAATATCGGTTTCATCGGTGCGGGCAATATGGCTACGGCTATTGTTAAAGGTCTTTTAAAGGCAGGACAACCTAAAGATTCCATATTTGTCTACGACTGCAACGTAAGACAGCTTAAACACATGGCTGAAATGGGTGTACAGATCGTATATACAGGTGAGGAACTCGTTGAAAAATGTGATATAATCGTGCTTGCCGTCAAGCCTCAGAATTATGATGAAGTTCTTGCCGAGATCAAATCCGCTGCAACTGAAGATAAAGTTTTTGTCACCATAGCTGCCGGCATTTCTATTGATTATGTAAGAAAAGGCTTGGGTATAAATTGTCCTATGGTTCGTGTCATGCCTAACACTCCCCTTTTGCTCGGCAAGGGTGCAACGGCTCTTTGCCGTTCCGATAACATATCCGATGAAAATTTCAAGATCGTTTATGATATGTTCGCAAATTCAGGTAAAGCCGTTGTCCTGCCCGAAGAACAAATGAATGCTGTTATCGCCGTCAACGGAAGCAGTCCTGCTTATGTCTACCTCTTTGCAAAGGCTATGACGGATTACGCCGCATCTGTCGGCATTGACAGTGAAACCGCCCTTAAACTCGTTGCACAGACCTTTATCGGAAGTGCCGAAATGCTCCTTTCAAGCGGTGACGATCCCGATACGCTTATAAATAAAGTCTGCTCAAAGGGCGGTACTACAATTGAAGCCGTGAATGTCCTCAATGAAAACAATGTTCCCAAAATTATCATGGATGCTATGGCAGCCTGCACCAAACGTGCCGAAGAACTCGGAAAATAATTTACAATGTACAATGTGCAATGAATGATACTCGAAAAATTAAGAAAGACCGTTGACTTTTTCAGCCAACGGTCTTTTTATAATCATTTTAATTTGCCGAATATGACTGTACATTGCACATTGTAAATTGCACATTGTAAATTGCACATTGCACATTGTAAATTGCACATTGCACATTGTACATTGTAAATTGCACATTGCACATTGTACATTTATTTCATGAAGTTTGCCATGTATTTTGCCATTTTTTCAGCTATCTCTGCGGCGTTGTCTTTACTTATTCCTACCGATGTGATGTATACTTTTACTTTCGGCTCTGTGCCTGACGGTCTGACAATGACTCCCATTCCGCCTTCCAGTGAATAGGAAAGTACATTCGATTTCGGCAAATTGATTTCCGTCTGTTCACCTGTAGCAATGTCTTTCTGATAGGAATTCAGATAGTCGGCAATTTCCGTCACTTTATAGCCTGCAACCTCTGTAGGCGGATTTTTACGGAAATTCTCCATAATATATGCCATTTTTTCCATACCTGCCGCTCCGTCAAATTCATAGCTGTCCGTCCTGTTGAGATAATAGCCGTATTCTTCATATATCTCTGTCATGACTTCATCAAGACTCATGCCCTGCTGACGATAGTATGCAGCCATTTCACATATCAGCATTGATGCAACTACCGCATCTTTATCTCTTACATACGTTCCTGCAAGATAGCCGTAGCTTTCCTCAAAGCCGAATACATATCTGTTTTCCTGACCTTTCTGCTCCAAAAGAAGTATCTGCTCACCGATATATTTGAATCCCGTCAGGATATTCTTCAGTTCACAGCCGTATTTCTCACAGATCTTTTCAACCAATTTACTTGTAACGATCGTCTTGACGGCAACGGGATTTTCGGGCAAAGTTCCCTTTTCCTTTCTCGTGGAAAGCAAATAGTTTATCAGCATGATACCCGTTTCATTACCCGTCATCAAGCGATAGCCTGTTTTGGTCTTTACGGCAATTCCTACACGGTCACTGTCGGGATCGGTAGCCAACAGCAAATCAGCCTGCTCTTTTTCGCAGAGTGCCAAGCCTACTGCAAGTGCCTCTTTGATCTCAGGGTTCGGATAAGGACAGGTCGGGAAATTGCCGTCAGGCATTTCCTGTTCGGGTACTACGACCACATTTTCAATGCCTATCTGTGCGAGTATCTTTCTGACCAGCTTATTGCCTGCACCGTTGAGGGGAGTATAAACTACTTTCAAGCCCGAATCCTTGCACATATCGGGATTGACAGACTGCTTTCTCACGTTGGCAAGATATGTTTCATAGAGATCGTCCCCTATCCACTCTATCATACCGCTTTTCAAGCCCTCTTCAAAGTCAACGAGCTTTATATCGCCATTGAAATAGTCCACTTTCAGTATCTCGTCATACACGGCATTTGCAGAAACGTCCGTCATCTGACAGCCGTCACTGCCGTAACACTTATATCCGTTATATTTAGCCGGATTGTGACTTGCAGTTACCATGATACCGGCAGCGGCTTTCAATGTCCTTACCGCATACGATACAACAGGTGTCGGTTCAAGTTCTGTGGAAATATATGCCTTAATACCGTTTGCTGCAAGAACTCTTGCTGCTTCTCTTGCAAACACATCTGCCTTTATTCTCGAATCATGCGAGATGGCAACTGACGGGTTCTCACAAGTCTTATTCAGGAAATTGGCAAGTCCCTGTGTAGCACGCCTTACCGTGTAGACATTCATTCTGTTGATGCCTGCACCGATAATGCCTCTCAAGCCTGCCGTACCGAATTTCAGTTCCGTGTAAAATCTCTCATATATTTCTTCATCATTTCCTGCGATCTCTGCCAACTCCTTTTTCAAGTCGGCATCATCTTTTGCATTTTCCATCCAAAGCTCATAAAGTTTTTTCGTATCCATCATTCAAAGCCCCCTAAATCAAAAAAATACTGTTTCATCCTAATACCAATATAATAACACATTTTTCCTTCCGTTTCAACACTATCTTTGAAATTATTATCAATTTTTTTAATATATTTTAAAAATACTTTCCAATATATGTCAATATTACTAAAACCATGCTTATAAAAAAATAAAATATTTACAAAAAAATTGTTTTTACCGCTTGTAATATATAAATTTTTACGGTAAAATATTACTGTAGATAAAATTTTTTGATTGGGAGATATTGAAAATGTCTAAGAAGAAAAAATATAAACGCTCCATTGACACACCTGTCATAATAAGTTTTTTTATCGTTTTGGTATCGATCTGCGTACTTGCGGTATTGTGGATATTTTTTGATACAAGCATGAAAGGCACTTGGCGGCTGCGTTTCAAACAAGGTGGGCAGGAATATGTCCACTACATGACCTTGCTTGATGACAATAAATTCACCTACAGCTTCGGCGGTGTCACCTATGACGGTGACTACTCCGTCAACCCTGAAACTGCTACTATCAGCCTGTCATCTTCCAGCTACGGCAGGTACAATCTCCGCAATGACTTCAAATACAAAGTTTCCGGAAACATCTTTTCGGGAAAGGGCATTGCCCTGACAGGCTCTGACGGCACTGAACTGCCTTATCTGCAAAGTTCCGACTTTGTTCCCGTCATCAAATACTACAGCGACTTCACACTCAATGAAAAGCTTCTCGGTTCATGGCTCTTCAAAGACGAAAAACAGGGCTATAACTATACCTTCACTTTCCATGAAGACGGAAGATATGAATATCTTTGCAGCGGTTCAAGACACATAGGTGCTTATAAAACTGACGGCGAAAATTTTACCTATAATCTCGCAGTGGACGGTAACAACATCAATGAAGAAACTCTCAAATATACCCTTGAAGACGGAAAACTTACCTTCATTACAGATAATTTTACCGATACCCTTACCAAAACCGGTGACAAGTTTTCTTTTGAAAACGAGATCAAATAAAAAAGGAGCGTATAAGCTATGTTAAAAGACTTTTGGAAATCACTCAAAAGCGGCACCGATATAAGAGGTGTTGCAGTTGAAGGTGCAGGCTATGATGTCAACCTTACCGATGAAACTGTTGAAGCCATTACAAACGGCTTTATCCTCTGGCTTGCCGAAAAGAAGGAAAAATCCCCTGAAGAACTCATTATCTCGGTAGGACGTGATTCAAGGATCTCAGGACCTGCCATTGCTGCTGTTGTAAAGCAGACCTTGCTCAATGCAGGCATATATGTCATCAACTGTGACCTTGCCTCCACTCCCGCAATGTTCATGACGACCGTTGAACTTGAATGTGACGGTGCTATACAGATAACTGCCAGCCATCATCCCTATTACAGAAACGGTCTGAAATTCTTCACCCGTGATGGCGGTCTTGAAGGTAATGACATCACTGCTATCCTCGAATATGCTCAGGAAGGCAAGGCTCCCGAATACTGTGAAGACGGCGAAATAACCGATACCGACTACATGAGTACCTATGCAGGAAATCTGCGTGAACTCATCAAAAAAGAAATAAACTCAAAAGAGGACTATCACCATCCCCTCAACGGCTTTAAGATAGTCGTTGATGCAGGCAACGGTGTAGGCGGCTTCTATGCAACAGACGTTCTGGAAGCTCTCGGTGCAGATATAGATGGCAGTCAGTTCCTTGATCCCGATGGAATGTTCTCCAATCATGCCCCCAATCCCGAAGATGCAAGGGCTATGGAATTTATATGCAATGCTGTTAAAAAATATCATGCCGATCTGGGTGTTATCTTTGATACAGACGTTGATAGAGGCGGTGCAGTTGACTCCGAAGGCAAAGAGATAAACCGTAATCGTTTGGTTGCCCTTGCATCCGCTATTGCACTGGAAGGCACAAACGGTGCTATGGTCGTAACTGACTCCATCACTTCAAGCGGCTTGAAAGAATTCATCGAGAAAGACCTCAAAGGCAAACATCTCCGTTTCAGAAGAGGCTACAAAAACGTGATCGATGAGGCAGTCAGACAGAATGCAAACGGTATAAACTGTCCTCTTGCCATCGAAACATCAGGTCATGCCGCCATGAGAGAAAACTACTTCCTTGATGACGGTGCATACCTCGTTACAAAAATAATTATCAAAGCCGTTCAGCTCCGCAATGAAGGCAAAACTCTTGACAGCCTTATCGGAAGCCTGAAAGAACCTGTCGAAAGCAAAGAGATCAGAATAAAGATCAATGAAAAGAACTTCCGCAAATATGGTGAAAAAGTCATATCCGACCTCTATGGTTATGCCGCCAAACAGAAGGATTTCAAGATCGCCGATGACAATTATGAAGGCATCAGAGTCTCCTTCAACAAGAAAAACGGTGACGGTTGGTTCTTGCTCAGACTGAGCGTACATGATCCCATCATGCCCCTTAACATCGAAAGCAATACCGTAGGCGGTGTTGACAAGATATATGCTAAATTAAAGCCCTTCCTTGAAGAGTGCGAAGGTCTTGATACCTGCACAAAGAAAACCCCCTCCAAAAAACAGCCTTCCAAAAAGAAAGTAGAAGAGCCTGTTGCAGAGCCTGTCGTTGAAGAAAAAGCAGAAAAGACTGTTGCAGAGCCTGCTGTTGAAGAAAAGGCAGAAGAGACTGTTGCAGAACCTGTCGTTGAAGAAAAAGCGGAAGAGACTGTTGCAGAGCCTGCTGTTGAAGAAAAAGCGGAAGAGACTGTTGCAGAGCCTGTCGTTGAAGAAAAAGCGGAAGAGACTGTTGCTGCAGAGCCTGTCGTTGAAGAAAAAGCGGAAAAGACCGTTGCAGAGCCTGCTGTTGAAGAAAAAGCGGAAGAGACTGTTGCAGAGCCTGTCGTTGAAGAAAAGGCAGAAGAGACTGTTGCAGAGCCTGTTGTTGAAGAAACGGCAAAGCCTGCTCCTAAAAAGAGATCACCCGCAAAGAAAAAGTCATCCGGCAAAAGAAACTCAAATAAAAAAAAGAATAATAACACATAATTGAAACAGGCTCTCCGAGACTTATCGGAGAGCCTGTTATTTTACTTCTTTGCAATAAGGCGTTCATATAATTTTACATATTCACCTGCCATAGACTCGCATGAATCTTTGGGAACAGTGTTTCTCACTGTTTTGCGTATTTTTCTCTTTTCGTCCATGTCCAACTTGGAAAAGGATTTTAAACAATTCGCAAATTCTTCTTGATTTTTATAAACAAAGCCGTTCACTCCGTCCCGAACCATGCTGTATGCAATGTTTTCATTGTCCTCCTTGACCATCACGGGCAATCCGCATGACATGGCTTCACCGAATGACATCGACATAAGACCGTCATCATAGGAACAAACATACATATCACACGCTGAGTATATCTCAGGCATCTTTTTATTCGGCACGACTCCTCCAAAAAATACCATGTCCTCTATTTTCAGCTTATGACACAGTTCTTTTAAATACTCCGTTTCCGTACCGTCTCCAAGTATAAGGAACTGTATTCCGTCACTTTTTTTGATATGCTCCGCAAACGCCGTCAATGCAAATTCCAAATTTTTCTCGACAGAAAGGCTGCCTGCAAACACCGCTGCTGTCGAGTCTGCTGACAATCCGTATTGTTCTCTTGTTTTTCTGACGTTTTCACGATCGTACTTTCTGTAATCAAACAGTCCTGTATCTGCCGCACAGGGTATCACTTTCACTTTATTTTTCTTTTTCGCCCGCCTTACAAACATATCTGCACGGCTGCATGAGGAGGTCACAGCATCTGCGTTATCGAGCATATCTTCAAAATGCCTTTTTTCAAAAAATGTCTTGTATTTCCATACGATACGGTTTTCTGCTGCAAACCTGTCCATAAAATAGTCATGTATCGTGAAAACCACAGGCACTTTGACAGCATCTGCCACTGCAAGTCCGAGATAGCCTATTTTTGTATCCGTGTGTATATGCACGATGTCGGGCTTACACGCACACATGAACTCGATAATGCTTTCCTCTTTATTACTTTTGTACTCATATCCGTATTTATTTTTTGCAGGCTTTGCGGGACACCATATGATCCCGTCTTTACAATATGCTGTTTCGACTTCTGTTGAAGATGTCACTATCACCACTTTATGTGACAGCTTTTCCAGCCCCTTCTTCAATACATCCACATAACTTGAAATTCCGCATACATAAGGCGAAACTACCTCCGTAAAAATCAATATACGCATACGCACCACCACAATTATTTGATAACCAATATTATACCACATATCTGCAACAAAAAAAAGAGATTTTTATAAATTAAAAAAAAAAACTCTTTTAAATTCAATAAAAATATTGTATAATGTTAAGTAGAATTTTGTTTACATTTTTTAAAAATATCGGAGGTGTTCTCATGGAAACAAAATTTTCTGTCAGCCTTGCAAAGATCATATCCGAGTTGGAGCTTGATGTTGCTTATATGCCCAACGAGCCTGAGACAATACACGTTTCTTCCAAAGATATTACCCGTCCGGGACTTGAATTGACAGGATTCCTCGATTTTTTCGACAATTCCCGAATAATACTCTTCGGAAATACCGAAAACAGCTATCTGAACAAATTCAGTTCCGAACAGAGAGTATATGTCATTGAAAGGATATTTGCTTTACAGCCGCCTGCCATAATCATCACAAGGAACATAATCCCTTACAGTGAACTCATGTCGGCTGCCGATAAGTATAAAATACCCGTACTCCGCTCCGCCGAAGCAACTTCCACCCTTTCAGCTTCACTCGTTTCTCTGCTGAACAATGAACTCGCTCCCCGTGTGACACGTCACGGTGTACTTGTGGAAGTCTACGGTGAAGGTTTGCTTATAGTCGGCGACAGCGGTGTCGGCAAAAGCGAAACTGCCATTGAGCTTATCAAGAGGGGGCACAGACTTATTGCAGATGATGCCGTTGAGATAAGGCGTATCTCCAACAAGCAGCTTATCGGTTCTGCTCCCGAAAATATCCGTCATTTTATAGAGCTGCGTGGCATAGGTATTATCAATGCCAGAAGGCTTTTCGGTATGGGTTCTGTCAAGCTCACCGAAAAGATAGATATGGTCATCAATCTTGAACTTTGGGATAATAAGAAAGTCTATGACCGCATGGGCATGAGCAGTGAAAAAACAGAGATCCTCGGCAATGAAGTGCCTATCGTGACCATACCCGTAAAGCCGGG
This sequence comes from uncultured Ruminococcus sp., assembly GCA_902800005.1. Lineage (GTDB taxonomy): Bacteria > Bacillota > Clostridia > Oscillospirales > Acutalibacteraceae > UBA1213. The sequence continues at coordinate 136,827 of CADCCP010000004.1, forward strand.
CAGAAACCTTGCTGTTATAATCGAGGTTGCCGCCATGAACAACCGTCAGCGTAAAATGGGTTATAATGCTGCCCGTGAGTTGTTCCAGCTTCTCGGTCTGGAGTATCCCGAAGAAGACGGCGGTACACAGAATATTTCATTTTAAATCAGGAGTTTTTTTATGTTGAACGAAAATATTTTAAATCTTCTTAAAGAAAAAGGCAAAATCGAATATCCCGACGGTATTCACGAAGATATTATTTTATATCCGAATGAACCCATGAAAAATCATACGACTTTCCATATAGGCGGAAATGCCGATTGTTTCTGTGAAGTCAAAAACTGCCTTACTTTACGTCATGTCATTTCTTTATGCAAAGAAAATAATATACCTTGTTTTATAATAGGGTTAGGTTCTAATCTTCTCGTTTCCGACAGCGGATTCAGGGGCATTGTCATAAAACTTTCGGGGGATTTTACCGAAATTCGTGTCAGTTCAGATCATATTATCTGTGGTGCAGGCTGTTCTCTTGCAGGATTGTGCGTAGCTGCACGAAAGCACTCCCTCAGCGGTCTGGAATTTGCATGGGGCATACCCGGCTCTGTGGGCGGTGCAACTTATATGAATGCCGGTGCTTACGGCGGTGAAATGAAAGATGTCGTTTTTTGGGCTAAATTCATGGACAGGGACGGCAATATACATGAATACGAAAAAGATCAGCTTGATTTTGGTTACCGTCACAGTGTATTTACCGATACCGACAATATCATACTTGAAGTCGGTTTTGAACTAAAAAAAGAAAATCCCGAGATCATAAGCTACCGAATGCAGGAACTCATGAATAAAAGAAAAGCAAAACAGCCTGTCAACCATTACAGTGCAGGCAGCGTTTTCAAACGTCCCAAAGAAGACATCTATGCCGCTGCCCTTATCGAAGAATGCGGTCTTAAAGGCTATTCCGTAGGCGGTGCAGAGGTCAGCACAAAACATTCCGGATTCATAGTCAATGACAGAAACGCTACTGCCGAAGACGTTAAACAGCTTATTGACCATATCCAAAAAACCGTACTTGAACAAAAAGGCATTGAACTATGCTGCGAGATAAAATTCGTGGGATAAAGGAATTGGTGTATCATGGAATTTATTATTATCACAGGTCTTTCGGGTGCAGGCAAGTCCGTTGCCATGAAAAACATGGAAGACATCGGTTACTACTGCGTGGATAATATCCCCCCTGCACTCCTTTCTATTTTCTATGAACTGTGCGAAAAATCGTCCGATACCAAAATGAAAAAAGTGGCAGTCGTCACAGATGTTCGTGCAGGTGATAGTTTTATCGAACTTTTTGACATGATGGACAGGCTCTCTGCCGACAGCAAGCCCTATAAACTTCTCTTTCTTGATGCAAAAGATGACATTCTTCTCAGACGCTTCCGTGAAACAAGAAGAAAACATCCTCTTACAGATATTTGCAGCGGCTCTGTCGAAAGGGCGGTCGAACTTGAAAGAGACCTCCTCAAGCACATCAGGCTCAGAGCAGATTATATCATAGATACATCCATGCTGTCGGCTGCACAGCTAAAAGAGAGGATCTCCGGCATATTCCTTGAAAATGCCGATCTCGGCATGACCGTCACCTGTATGTCATTCGGCTTCAAACACGGTATACCTGCCGAAGCAGACCTTGTCTTTGATGTCCGCTGTCTGCCGAACCCGTTCTACATACCCGAACTGAAAACACATACAGGTCTTGAAAGCTGCGTATTCGACTATGTCATGCAGTTCGATCAGTCAAAGGGCTTTGCAGAAAGAATGATCGCTCTTGTCGATTACTCTCTTCCACTGTATCTTGCCGAAGGCAAAAGCCAATTGGTCATTGCCATCGGCTGCACCGGCGGCAAACACCGCTCTGTCACTCTTACCAGAGTGCTATATCAACATCTCACCGACAGCGGCAAAAATGCCGCCATTTGTCACAGAGATGTCAGTAAGGCGGGAAAATAATGTCTTTCTCTAAAGAAACAAAATCAGAATTATGTAATGCACCTGTTTTCACAGCCGAACAGATGTCTGCTCAAGTTTACGGAATGGTGCTTTTTGCACGCACATTTTCCGAAGTCAGTATATCTTTCTCAACTGAAAGCAAGGCTGTTGCTTCAGCATTTTCGCAAATGCTCTCGGCTCTGACGGAGACCATAGTTGATACCAATATCAAACTCACCCGCCGCAGCAGTGAACAAAAACTTTATACTCTTTCAGTGCCTGATACGGAGGATTGCCGAAAAATTTACAGCTTCTTCGGTCACTCCAAAAATCAGCCGAATCTCCGCATCAACCGTGCCAATATCGATGACGATGAATGTATCAGATATTTTCTCAGGGGAGCATTTCTTGTATGCGGCAATGTTGCCTCACCCGAAAAGGAGTATCATCTTGAATTTGTCGTGCCTCACAAGAAACTCTCAGATGATCTTCAGAAGCTCATCTCCGAGATCAGCGAACTCGGTATATCTCCGAAGACTGTCAGACGTAAAGGGAATTACATAGTCTACATCAAGGGCAGCGAAAATGTCACCAATACCATTACATATATGGGCGGTCAAATGTCGGCGATAGAGGTCATACAAAACAATATATACAAGTCAGTCAGAAATGCCGTCAACAGAAAGATAAACTCCGAAACTGCCAATCTCAAAAAAACTGCCGTTGCTGCTGCAAAACAAATTCAAGCTATCGATACCATCAAAGCAAAACGTGGATTGGAACATCTGCCCGATGATCTAAGGGAGATCGCACTCATCCGCCTTGAATATCCCGAATATAATCTCCGTGAAATAGGAACAGCTCTCACCACCCCCCTTACACGTTCCGGAGTAAATCACAGGATGCAGCGTATATTACAGATCGCAGAGGAGCTTACCGATAAATGAAAATGTTTTTTTCTTATATCTATTCTTTTCTTACTGACGGGCTTCTGTATATTGTCATTCTCCTGCCGGTATATATTCTGTGCAGACTGATATTTATACGAAAAGCACAAAAAAACATATCCCACAGACCGGACATTACAAAGGAGATCATCAGGGCAGGACTTTTTATTTATCTCATAATGCTTTTTACTCAAACCTTCATTGTAAACAGCGGTGAAAGTACGATAGAATTGATCCCTTTTCGTGTTATCATAAATCAGTTAAAAAATATAGAACATAAAAATTACGGATTGAATGAATTTATTTTCAATGTTGTAGGAAATATCGGCGTATTTGTTCCTGTCGGGATCGCACTGTCTTATCTTCTTGACAGCAACCTGAAAAAAACACTGTTTTACGGCTGTATCCTGTCATTATTCATTGAGATCGTCCAGATTCCCCTCCCCAGAGTCACTGATATTGATGATGTCATCCTCAACACGACAGGGGCTTTTATAGGCTTTGAAATTTACAAGATCATCTCACACAAATTAAAAAAGAGAACTGCCGTAAAATGACAGTTCTCTTTTTTTATCGCTTTTTAATATCGTCACCACGATACACCGTATCGTTGTATGTATTATTCATGGCATCTGTAATGCTGTCTTTGGGCTTGGATACTGTGCTGACAAAGGGATTGTTCTCTTTCATATAATCAAGATCGTATTTTATGACATGATACACTGCTGCACCGACTGCCGCAAGCGTGATTATAAGTATCAGCCAGCCTACAAAGCCGAGCCTTACACTTGCAAGATCGCCGAGATATGCAGTCACTGCCGCATTCGTCACGCCTACACCTATGAGCATACTCAACATTCCCAAAAGCTCCATAAGCGGTACTATCATATACATGAACGGCACGAGCTTCTTGTTGTTCTGTTCAAACTTCTTTACATGAGGCAAAAATGTTGCCAAAGAACAAAGCAATGCAAATATATACATCATCGCTCCGAAACCCGATACCGCAAACAGATTGGAACCGCTATGTTCATAGAATACCACTTCCAAATGAACGGATATAACAGGAAACATCATCAAAATAAATATCGGTAACGATGCCGCATAACTTGCATATCTCAACAACATTTCCAGCTTGTCCGAAGAATTCAGCACACCTTTCAGATTGTCGAGCCATTCATTGAAATACGCTTTAAAATCAAAGCCCTGTCCGCTGCTGTTTGTTGTATTAACACTTCTGTTCACACCTGCGGTCGGCTGCTGAACAGGCTGCACACTGTTAATATTATAGTCATTCTGTGTCATGGTCTGAGAAAAACTGAATCCGCATACCGAACAGAAATTATCTCCGCTCATTCTCGGCGTTCCGCACATGGAACAGAAATTATCTCCCGTACCAACCTCAGTGCTGCAATTCGGGCATGAGATCATACCGTCATCCAGCTTGTATCCGCAATGTTTACAATACATCATAAAAGATTCCCTCCGCTTATTTTTTTACATCACAATTATAACACATCTTATCCGAATAGTCTTTCCGCATTTTCAACAAATTTTTATCCACTCAGGCCTCATTATTGATAGGCTTGAAATTCGGAAAAAACGAGAATGCAATATTTGTACTGTGGTCGGCTATCCTCTCCAGATTCGTCAGCAGCTCCATGAACAGCGTTCCGACTGCCGCATCACACTCGCCGTCCCTCAATCTCTCAATATGCCTGTCTTTGAACAATTCCGTCTTGTCATCTATCATCTGCTCGGTATCGCCTACCAGCTTGAATATCTCTCTGTCCCTCGACTCACCGTCAAAAACTTTCAGAGAATTCTCTATGACATTGACAACAAGATCCTTCAATTCACTTATCTCCGACAATGCCTTTTCACTGAATATCTCATTCTTGTCTATCTGCATACCGGCTATCTCGCAGATATTCTCCGCATGATCGCCTATTCTCTCCATGTCACTGACAACATGGTAATACTTGCCTATTTTCTCACGGTCTGCATCTTCTATTGCAAGTGCATTTATCTTTACAAGATAACCTGCTATCGTATGGTTGAGATAGTCGATGACCTCTTCATTTTCTTCGACCTGCTCGATTTTTTTCTTATCCTGCTCCATGAGAGCCTCCATAGACAAGATAAAATTCCTTTTGGCAAGAACGCCCATTCTGTGTATCTCTTTGGTTATCTGATTTACAGCGATAGGCGGTGTCTTCAAAATTCTTTCATCGACATACTTCAAACGGCAGGGTTCTTTTTCTGCACTCTCTTCGCCCCTTATAACAAGACACGCTATTTTTATGATAACTCCGTTGCAGGGCAAAAGTACGAGTGTAGTAACTATACTGAATATGATATGTACAAGTGATATTTGCAGAGATACATTGTCAGTTGCACTTTGCAGCCACGATACATACGGTGTGAATATCGTTATCGCCGTGAACATAAGCACGCCTATGGAACAGAATATAACATATGACAATGACGTTCTTCTTGCCGCCTTTGTCGCACCTATGGACGATATGACTGATGTGACACACGCTCCGATATGTATGCCGTACACGATATATACTGCATTGGGCAATGCCAATGCACCTGCTGCACCGAGAGCCTGCAATACGCCGACCGTTGCGGACGAACTTTGCACTATCGCCGCAAATGCCGTTCCGAACAGTATTCCCACAATAGGATTACTTACAGATGTTATCATGTTCTGGAAAAAGTCAAGTTCTGCCAACGGCTTCAAATTATCACTCATCGTCGTCATGCCGAAGAACAATATACCAAAGCCTGCAATGATCTGTCCTGCATACTTAGTATTGTTCTTTTTGCTCAGGCTCACCATGAATGCTCCGATACATATCAGTACAGGCATATACTGTGCAATATTGAACGACAGTATAAGGCTTGTGACAGTCGTTCCTATCGTTGCACCCATGATAACCCCCATACCTTGTGTGAGAGTCATCAGCCCCGCATTAACAAAGCCCACGACCATGACCGAAACAGCCGTAGAGCTTTGTATGATCGCCGTTACGACGATTCCCACCAATGCTCCCAAAAATCTGTTTGAAGTCAGTTTTTCGAGTATCACTCTGAGTTTGGCACCTGCCGCAAGCTCAAGTCCGTCTCCCAACAGTTTCATGCCGTACAGGAAAAGTCCGAGTCCGCCCAGTGCAAGAATTATCTGTGTCGCTATGGGGTTCATAGAAAGTCCTCCAAATCCCTTTTTTAATTGTCCTTTTCAATAATATTACATTATTCGCCTTTGAATATTCCCGAAAAGAATTAAAAAATATTTTTATTTTTCTGCTGAAATATATCAGCAATATCTCTGATTTTTATATGATTATCCCATTGCAGTGATCTATCTCATGCTGTATTATCTGTGCGGTAAAGCCTTTATACTGATTTCTATGACTTTTCATCATCATATCATAATATTCAACTTCTATTTCATACCATCTCTGTGTTTTTCTAACGCCCTCAAAAGACAAACATCCTTCCTCTGCTTCATAGCTTTCCGATGAATGTCTGATTATCTTAGGATCGATCATCACTACCGGCACTATCCCGATCATGACCGCTATGATATTTTTATTTTCTCCTATCATGTTTGCCGCCAATCCGACACATCTTTCTTTATTTGCATTGAGTGTATCGACCAAGTCCTTTGCTGTCTGAAGGTCACGCTTTCCCGCACGTTTCGACTTCTTCATCAATATGAGCGTATCTTTGATAATTTCTTTGACCATCTGTATATTTTCCTCCCCGACCTCACATAATTTTTTTGAGGTGATATTTATGACATTCATTCCATGTGATGAAAACTGCATTTATCAACAAGAAGGCTGCTGCACTCTTGAAACATCCTCTGCCGTCACAAATTCAACGGACAATTCATGTGCTTATAAAGTCAGCCCCCCAGCGATTCAACAGCCTGTCTTATAGTATGCACACCTATTATTTCAATATCGCTGTCATGCGGCAAGGTCATCCCCTTTACATTGTGATACGGAAGTATACATTTTTTAAATCCAAGCCTTGCCGCCTCTGACACTCTCATGTCTGCACGACTAACGGAACGTATCTCGCCCGTCAAGCCCACTTCACCGAATGCAAGCACATCTTCGGGTACGACTATATCTTTCAGACTGCTCACCAGTGCAAGCGATACCGCAAGATCTGTTGCAGGCTCGTCTAATCTCAAACCGCCTATGACATTGATATATGCGTCCATGCTTGAAAAGAAATAACCGCACCTCTTTTCAAGCACCGCCAACAGCATTGACATTCTGTTATAGTCAAAGCCCGTACACATTCGCCTTGCATTGCCGTAACCGGAATTTGTGACAAGTCCCTGTATCTCTGCCAATATCGGTCTTGAACCCTCCATCGTACACGCTACACACGTTCCCGATACATTTTTCGGTCTGCCCGACAACAGCATTAAAGACGGGTTTTCAACTTCACTCAATCCGCTGTCACCCATCTGAAATACACCTATCTCATTCGTTGAACCATACCTGTTTTTGACAGCTCTCAATATCCTGTAAGACATCTGTTTATCGCCCTCAAAGTACAGTACAGCATCAACTATATGCTCCAATACTTTCGGTCCTGCAATAGCACCGTCTTTATTAACATGTCCCACGATTATACACGGAATGTCCATTGATTTAGACACCCTCATCAATATATTCGTACATTCTCTCACTTGTGTGACGCTTCCCGGACTTGAACTCAACTCTTTAAAATTCATAGTCTGTATGGAGTCTATCATAACCAGATCGGGCTTTTCATTCTGTATCTGATCGGCAACTATCTCAACATCAGTTTCCGTCATGACAAGCAGATTTTCACAATTTACACCCAATCTTGATGCCCTGAGTTTTATCTGTCTTTTGGATTCCTCTCCCGATATATACAGTATCTTCAGCACTTTCCCCAAGTGACTGCATACCTGAAGGAGTATAGTTGACTTGCCGATACCCGGATCGCCGCCCAGTAATACCAATGAACCCTTGACAATGCCGCCGCCAAGCACTCTGTCAAGTTCCTTTGAGCCTGTGTAATATCTTTCTTCATCTTCCGTAGATATTTCCGTTATTTTGACAGGCATGGCTGACGGTCTTGCACGTTTCTGAACATCAGACAACCCTGTTTTTGAAGTTTCCCTTATCTCCTCTGTGAAGGTGTTCCACTCACCGCAGCTCGGACATTTGCCGTACCACTTGACACTTTCATGTCCGCACTGTGAGCATACATACAAACTTTTCACTTTTCCCATTCTACTCTCTCCATTTATTCATATATCCTATGATACCGCTGTATATCGAAAAAGCCATTTTTTGCTGATAGTCGTTATCTGCGAGTTTCCCTGCTTCTTCCTCATTCGACAGAAATCCGCATTCCACTATCACCGCAGGCACTTGTGCCTTATCCAAGATGTAGATATTGCTGTCAGCCTGTTTAAGTTCTCTTTTATTGTCGGGCTGCAAAAAGCCTGTTACAGACTTTCTCAGTTCTTCTGCCAAGACCGCACTCTTTGCATCATTTTTTGAATAGAACATCTGTGTACCGAAATACTGACTTTGTTCAAATTTATTCTGATGTATACTCACCAAAATATTATTTTTACTGCTGTTGATAACTTCCACCCTGTTTTTCAGGTCAGACACTTTTCTTTGTCTTGTTGTACCCGAAGAATTGTCATAGACGGATATATCGCTGTCCCTTGTCATAACGACTTTGTATCCGCTGACAGTCAGCATATCACGCAGTTTCAAAGCAATACTCAGATTTATGTCTTTTTCCAGAAGTCCGTTGGCAGATGCTCCGCCATCTTCACCGCCGTGTCCAGCATCTATCACGATAACATGACTGCTTCCGTTCTCCGCCATGACCGCAACGCTCTCATCATAATTGAATGCTCCGTACAGCAGTCCGCCGAACAGAAATACACATATCAGCGACAGCGAACATACTGCATATACTTTCAGCTTTTCCACATTACCACCTCATCATATCTATATGACAAGGATCTTCAAATAATAACTCAAAAGCGGTCTTTCATATGACCGCTTTTATTATATATCCTATTATGTACGATTTTTTACTCTGTTTTTGCTCCGTCAGCCACTTCTTCAATGTTTTCTTCTTCTTTTTCATACTCATATTTCACCACCGGAGCAATACCATCAGGATATGCTATTTCCTGTTCGTCGAAAGGCAGGGAATTTTTTCTGTAAAAATCCTGCTTTATAGCTGTAAGTCTGTCCAGATTCCTGCGTAATCTGAGATATACCGAGTCAAGCCTGTCATCAAGTGTGAGAGTTCCTATTTTTATATCCTCACGCAAAAGCACAATATCCCTGCCGAAGAGTTCCATTTCTTTTTCTATATTCTCTATAAGCAAAACCGTATCCAAAGATCTTTCCTGAGCCTCATCAACAACTCTGTGTGCCCTCAGTTCAGCATCCATCTTTATTTTGATAAGGCTGTCCTGTAATTCATCATATCTTTTTGCCTTGATAGTCAGAGTATCCACCTGCTGCTGAAGCTGACGTTTTTCCACCAGTCTCTGTGTCAGTTCCTTCTGATACGCCTGCACATCATTATCACGCTGTCCTATGACCTCTGCCACTTTCATCTGTGCATCCTGCACTGACTGATACAGTGCATTTCTTGCTGCCGTCATCTCTATCAGGGCAATATTTTTATCTGTTGCTTCGAGCTTAGCTTCTTCAAGTTTCCTTTCGAGAAATTCTATCTGTTCTTCTGCTGTCAGCTTGTGTTTTACGCTTGGCGATAACTCCGAATGGGTAAGTTTCTTTTCAGGCATAGTTCCCACACTCCCTTGTCATGATAAGAGAATTATAACACATTTATGTCCTATAAATCAATATTTTTATGTAAATTTGATAAAAACTTTTTCATATTCTTTTGAAATTCTTTTCTATGTCATGCCTTGACATAAAAAAATAGATAGGTCTGCCGTGAGGGCAGTATCTCACTTCAGGATTTCTTTCAAGCTCCAATACAAGATTTATCAATTCTTCTTCACTGTTGACGTTACCTGCTTTTATTGCCGCCCTGCAAGCCGTATTCTGATATATCCATTCCATTTTCTCCGAAAGTATCACCTTTTTATGTCTTTGCAGATACTCCGATATTTCCATGAATGCCTCTGTTATATCCAGTTTTTCCAGCAAAAGCGGAACTGAACGTATGATTATCCTGCCGTTTCCGAAATCGTCCACATCAAACCCTGCCTGTATAAGCATATCTCTATTTTCAAGCACGGTACTGTATTCCTCTTTATCAAGCGTTACTGTTATCGGCTCCAAAAGCATTTGAGGTGCTGTTGACGGATCGTTTTTCTTCAACTGTTCATATATAAGCCTTTCATGTGCGGCGTGTTTGTCGATAAACATTATCCTGTCTTCATCATACTCTATGATGATATACGTCCTGAATGCTTCACCTATGTATTTTATCGGCTTTTCGGGCTTTTTTAAAGTTTCCTCAACAACAGGCTCTATGGTCTCCTGTTCCTGTATGTGTGCAAAAAAATCCAAACTTTCATCTTCTTCAACTTTAAAATCCGTTTTCCCGAACTCCTCCGCTAAATTTACCTGCTTTATCTGAGCCGTTACGGGAATATCTTTCGGCTTTTCTTCATTGAAAAATGCCGAAAATCCGCTTGTTTCGGGTATGAAAATATTTTCTTCCTCTTTCTGCGGCAAGTCCATTTGCACTTCCACGCTTGACGGCTTTGTATAAACAGGCTTGCTGACAGGTGTAAATTCCTCAGCAGACTGTACATTCCTTGTGTCGTAGCTCATTATCGCTGACTTTACCCCGTAATATACACAATCATATATCGGCTTTTCATTTGTGAAACGTATCTCCAACTTTGCCGGATGTACGTTCACATCTAAATTTGCACAATCCAATTCTATATTCATCACACAGGCAGGAAATTTTCCCGACATTATACAACCGCTGTATGCCTGTTCCAATGCCGCCATAGCTGTTTTGGTCTTAACATACCTTCCATTAACGAAAAATACCTGCATATTCCTGCTTGCCCTGTTCGCACTCACAGGCTTACTCACATAACCCGTCATTTTTACGCCGTTCAATTCATATTCCGCTTTGATAAGCCCGTCTGCAAACTGTCTGCCGAATACCTGAAATATCGCCGTCTGCAAGTCACCGTTGCCCGATGTTTTCATTATAGGCTTGCCGTCCCTTATGAAAGTGAAACTTATATCGGGGTGTGAAAGTGCCATCCTGTCCATAAGGCTTGCAACATTATTTGATTCAGCTACATCTTTTTTCAAAAACTTCATTCTTGCAGGCACGTTATAAAACAAGTCCCTGACTACAAAAGTCGTTCCTTGCGGACAGCCTGCGGGTTCAAATGCCTGTTCTTCGCCGCCCTCTATTACATAACGTGTGCCTTCATCCTCATTTATATTCTTTGTCAGTATGTCCACCCTTGATACCGCACATATTGAAGCCAATGCCTCACCCCTGAAACCAAGCGTTGCAATACTGTCCAAATCGTCCTCTTTCAAAATTTTACTCGTTGCATGACGTAAAAACGCATTTCTGACATCTTCCCTTTCTATGCCGATACCGTTATCCGTCACACGCATGAAAGTAACTCCGCCGTTCTGTATCTCAACGGTTATATTCTTTGCCCCTGCATCTATCGCATTTTCAACCAACTCTTTTATAACAGAACTCGGTCTTTCTATAACTTCACCTGCCGCTATCAATTCGGCAACTTGCTTTGATAAAACATTGATTACTCCCATTCTTTTACTCCTTAATGAATTGTTGGGGCGTTGCCCCAAACCCCACCAAAGGCTCCGCCTTTGGAATCCGGCAGGGGACAAACGTCCCCTGCACCCCTTATTTTGCAAGTTTTACTAATTCAAACAATATATTCATTGCTTCCATCGGTGTGACGGTATTTATATCTATACTTTTCAATCTCTTTTCAACTGCCGTTTCTTCGGGAATGAATGTTAATTGCGGTGTTTCTTCCTGTTTTTTAGACTTGCGTTTCTGCTTGGGCTGACCGCTCTCCAATTCCGACAATATCTTTTTTGCCCTCTCTATCACGCTTTCAGGCAAGCCTGCCAATTTCGCAACCTCTACACCGTAACTTTCATCTGCCGCCCCTCTGATTATCCTACGCAAAAATGTAATGTCATCTCCACGTTTTATTGCAGCTATATTATAATTCTTCACGCCCTTAACATTATCTTCTAAAACTGTTAATTCATGGTAATGCGTTGCAAAAAGCGTCTTTGCACCCAACGTCTTTTTATCCGCAACATACTCCAATACCGCCCTTGCAATACTCATTCCGTCAAATGTAGATGTACCTCTGCCTATCTCGTCAAGTATCAAAAGGCTGTTTTTTGTCGCATTTTTCAGGATATATGCAACTTCATTCATCTCTACCATAAATGTAGATTGTCCCGTTGCCAAGTCGTCAGATGCACCTATTCTTGTGAATATACTGTCAACTATGGAAATTTCTGCTGACTTTGCAGGTACATATGAACCCATCTGTGCCATTAAAACTATCAATGCAACTTGCCGCATATATGTAGATTTACCTGCCATATTAGGTCCTGTCACTATTGCAACTCTGTTTTCATTCGTATCCAAAAATACGTCATTCGGTACAAATCTTATATCCCTTGATATGCTTTCAACAACAGGGTGACGGCTCTCCGTCAGCTTTATAATGCCGTCTGCCGTTATTCTCGGACAACAATAGTTATTTTCAAATGCCGCTTGTGCCAATGATGCTATCACATCAAGCGTAGCAACCGCATTTGCTGTTTTATTTATCCTTGCAAGCGACTTTGCAACAGTCTTTCTTATATAGTCGAATATCTCATATTCCAGACCGAATGAACGGTCTTTTGCACCTAATATCCTCTGTTCAAGTTCCTTTAATTCCTGTGTGATGAACCTTTCACCATTCGTTAAAGTCTGCTTTCTTATATAACTTTGCGGCACCATGTTTTTATACGAGTTCGACACCTCTATATAATAGCCGAATACTCTGTTAAAGCCTATTTTCAATTTCGGTATGCCTGTTTCGGCACGTTCCCTTGACTCTATCTTTGCCAAAATCGATGAACTGTTGTTCATGTCATATCTAAGTTCATCAAGTTCCTTATTATAGCCCTCTTTTATCATGCCGCCCTCTTTAACTGTAAAAGGCGGCTCTTCAACGATAGCTTCATCTATCAGCTTACATATATCGTCAAGGCTGTCCAAATCACTGTAAATACTTTTTATAATGCCACTCTGACCGTCTTTTATGACCGCCCTCACCGTCGGCAGCCTTTTCAACGCATTACACATTGAACGCAGTTCTCTTGCATTTGCAGAACCGTATACTATCCTTGTAATTATCCTTTGAATATCTGTTATCCCGACCAATGCTTCTCTCAGATCAGTTCTCATCATTACATTTTCATATAATTCCGTTACACCGTTCTGTCTTTTAATGATCTGTGCCATGCTGACAAGAGGCTTTTCAACACAGCTTTTCATCATTCGCTTGCCCATAGAGGTCTTTGTCCTGTCAAGTACAGCAAGCAAACTTGCAGCTTTATTCTTTGAGTTTAACGGCTCTGTCAACTCCAAATTACGTCTTGTATTGTAGTCGATATGCAGATACTGATTTTCTTTATACAGTTCAATTCTGTCTATTCTCTCCAAGCCGTTCATTTGTGTACGCCTGAGATACGAAAGCAATGCCCCCAATGCTGAAACTGTCTGCTGACTTTTTTCTAATTGCAATTCCTCTAAACTGTTCTTTTTAAAATGCTCCAATAAGACTTTTTCGTTGTCAGCAAAGGAAAATTCCTCGTCATCAAGCATACTGACGCTTGCCGACAATTTATCTTTTATAAATGCCGCCAAAGTTTTGAACTTAACACATTCTCCGCCTATCAATATTTCTTTAGGCGAAAATTTCAGCAATTCATCTTTTATTCTGTTTTCCTGACCGTCACCCTCTATGAGAGTAGCATACAGCTCACCTGTTGAAATATCACAGAACGACAAACCTGTTTTATCCTTTTGAGTAAAGACCGTACAGATAAAGTTATTACTGCTCTCGTCAAGCATACTCGATTCCATTACAGTACCGGGTGTCACAATACGAACTATTTCACGCTTTACAAGTCCTTTTGCTTGTGATGGGTCTTCCGTCTGCTCGCATATCGCAACTTTATAGCCTTTTTCAACCAGCTTTGCTATATAGCCCTCTACACTGTGATACGGCACTCCGCACATGGGGGCTCTTTCTTCCAAACCGCATTCCTTGCCCGTCAAGGTCAATTCCAACTCCCTTGAAACGAGTTTTGCATCGTCAAAAAACATTTCATAAAAATCGCCTACCCTGAAAAATATCAAGGTATCCTTATTTTTTTCCTTTACTTCCAGATACTGCACCATCAACGGTGAAAGCCCCATAATTTTCATTCCTCCGCTTTATTCTCAAAACTTGCCCATGTTCCTAATTGCACATTGTACATTGTACATTGCACATTGTACATTGCACATTGTACATTGTACATTGTTTAACATCCTCCGCATGATGCACAGTTTCCGGTACAGGGAACATAATCCGCTGTTTCGGGATCGCCGCCCTCAGATGACTCCTGTATGATAGTCGTGATACGCTTCATCAAAACATCAAATTCATCTTTTGCATCGTTGTAGTTTATCATTCTTTCATTCGTCATTATCTTTGCATACACTTTACGCATTTCTCTGTTGAGTTTCTGTATTCTCTCGGAATCCTGCTCACTCTCACTCTTGGAAGTAGCTTCGCTTATCTCCTCACGCTTCAAGCCGAATTCATTTATCATCTTCTGCAATTCCTCATCTTCATCAGCAGCTTGTTTTGCTATCTGCAATTTCAGATAAATGTCCTCTCTCTGCAATTTCTTTCCGACTTCCCTTACAAGTTCGATAATGTCCATTTCATTTACATTTTTGTTTTCCATAGTTATTAACTCCTTTAAATAATTTTTCCTCTTAATATCCAATTTCTTGACTCCGTGACTTCTGCATTTTGGAATGTTCCTATCAAATCGGGCGTTCCCGAAACTTCAACTACTATATTATTCTGCGTTCTTGCACAAAGTATTCCGTCTTTTTTCTGTTCCTCAACAAGCACTCTGTATATTTTGCCGTTCATCTCCGCACATCTCTTGGCGGCGATTTCTTCCTGAACTTTCAGCAATTCACTGAACCATTGTGATTTTTCTTCATAGCTTATCGGATCATCCATTTTTGCGGCAGGCGTGCCTACTCTTGGCGAATATATGAATGTGAAAAGCGATGTGAAGCCTACTTCTCTTATCAAATCAAGTGTCTGTTGAAAATCCTCATAAGTTTCTCCCGGAAATCCCACTATTACATCACTTGTCAATGACAAGTCGGGTATCCTGCTTTTCGCATAGTTCACTACCTCCATGTATTTTGCCTTGTCATAATGGCGGTTCATGCGTTTCAATATCCTGTCACTTCCGCATTGAAACGGCAAGTGTATATGATTGCAAATTTTATCGCTTTCCGCTATGACATCTATCAGTTCTTTTGACGCATCTTTTGGGTGTGAAGTCATGAACCT
>CADCCP010000005.1:0-47563 GCA_902800005.1 uncultured Ruminococcus sp.
CAAAATATAAATTTTGCGAGGTTTTTAGGTGTACTTTTTGATTTTTTCACAACTTTCTGAAAATTTTTGAGTATTTTATAATCATTTCATTAATCTTTTCGACATCATATTCAGATGTATTTATACAAATGTCATAATTCTTAGCGTTCATCCAGTCATTGCCTGTGTGATAAGTATAATAATCAGAACGATGTTTATTTATCTGTGCAATAATTTTTGAAGCCTCATTTTTAGAAACAGATAATTTCCTCATTATAGTTTCTACACAATCTATTTCATTTGCGTATATAAACACCTTTAGCACCCTATGTCCACTATTTTTCAAAATGCGATCAGCACATCTGCCAACAATCACACAATCCCCATTATCCGCTACATCTTTTATAACTTCCGCCTGACGCATAAAAATTTCCTCTTTTGATACATAGTTGTTTTTCTCCGAAGGAATAAGGTCATCAAAAATTTTCTTTTTCATATCTTCATCGTATTTTGCAAAATATTTCAAATCTATGCCTGTATTGTTAGATGCAAGATATATCAAGTTTCTGTCATAATACGGTATTTTCATCGTTTCCGACAGCATTCTACCTATTACACGTCCACCACTGCCATAAGTTCTTGATATAGCTATTATTAAATTAGACACACGTTTCACCTTCCCCAAAAATTTCTTTGATTATATTGTACTTTATTTTTCCAATTCGGTCAAGACCTTTTATACGAATAGTTTTTAGCTAAAAAGAAAATAATATTTTTGAAAGGAGTCTTTTAACTATGAAAAAAGTTTTTTTATTAATCCTTGCTGTAGTCGGTATAACAAGTTTTGCTTCCTGTAAGGCTAATACAAATGATTTACCGAACAATACAACTGCTCAGGCATCAAATGTCCGTCTGCCTAACAACGGCGAAGTCACTGACAGAAACGGTGTCATTGGAGATAACGATGATCTAGTCGTTGACAAAAGTGGAAAATTCCAGAACAGCACGACAGATATGAACAAAATTGGCAATACCGTCAACAATGCAGCAAGAAACACCGGTGACATGGTTAATAACGCTGCACATAATGCAGGTGACATTGTCAATCATACTGCCGATAAAATCGGAGATACTGTTCAAAACATTACCGACAATGTTGGTGACACTGTAAAAAATGCCACAAGATGAGATAGTTTTTAAGGAGCTGAAAAATACAGCTCCTTTTTTATGATTTCAATTTATTATTTTGGGGAATGTTTTTGCTTGATGATCTGTTCAAGCTGCATCTTTGAAAATCTATGCTTTTTCTTACAGAAATGGCACACTGCTTCTGCAAATCCTTTTTCATCTGCAAGTGAACGTATATCGTCATCGCTAAGCGTTATAAACGCATTGATAACTTTTTCCCTACTGCATGAACAAGCATAATGTATAGGCATTTCATCAAGAACTTCCACTTCAAATCCGTTCAAAGCCTTTTCACATATTTCTTTGATAGTCATTCCTTTTGCCAACATCGTTGTCATAGGTTCAAGTTCGCTCACATTTTTCTCTATTTTGTCTATCGTTTCATTATCCGCACCGGGTAGGAGCTGTATGAGCAAGCCTCCTGCAAGCATTACTTCATGTGTTTTTTTATTCAACAAAACACCTAATGCACACACTGTCGGTATTTGTTCACTGGTAGCATAATAACTTGTTATATCTTCAGCAATTTCGCCTGACACAAGTTCTACCTGTCCTATATACGGCTCACCTGTGCCGTAGTCTCTCATTACATTTAAAATACCTGTTTTTCCTACGGCCTTTGCAACATTCAATTTACCGTTGGAATAATATTCCGTCGGGCAGTCAGGATTTTCTACATATCCACGAACATTTCCTTTACTATCCGACACAGCGATAATAGCACCTGTTTCGCTATTATCGCCTTTTATTCTCAATGTAATGCTTGCATTGTCCTGTTTGAGCTGATTACCCATGATTGCAACGGCTGTTAAAAGTCTGCCCAATGCAGCGGTCGCTGCAGGTGATGTAAGATGTATTTTTGCAGCAGTAAATACTAAGTCTGATGTGTCAACAGCGGCAGCCATTACAGCACCATCACTTGTAATACATCTCATTATTCTATCACTCATGTCAAATTCTCCTTTTCCTTAATACATATACCGCTCTTTGTGAATTTTCCTTTAAATCTTCAAAACTCATATCATCATACACAGCTTCAACACAAAAGCCTGCATTTTCAGCCATTTGTCTTATTTCATCATCACTGTACGCTATTTCGGAAAATTGCTCTGTACTTCTTTTATATAATTTTCCTACACATTCAAAAAAGGTAAGTGTTATAACTACTTCATGATTTTTTTCATAATAGTCGTTTTGCCATGCACAAAATACTTTGTCCATATCATAAATATAGCACTTATCACCTAAAATATATTTATGTTTATAAATCGTATTAATATCAAACACAAACATCCCATTATCATTCAGATATTTGTTTACCCTGTCAAAAGTTTTCTGAACATCTTCTGCCGAAAGCAAATGATTTATACTGTCCAAAGTGCATATACAAGTATCGATTTTTCCAAACAATTTCAATTTTTGCATTGGCTGACATATAAACATTATATTTTTATTTGCTTCATAAGCCTTCTGCTGAGCAATAGAAAGCATGTCTGCCGACACATCGCAGCCAAATATATCTGTTCCACGCATACACAATTCCAATGTCAACGTTCCGGTTCCACATGCTAAATCGAGTGTCAAACCGGTATCATGTCCATGTTTCTTAAAAAGTTCCAAAAAATATTCAGCTCTTTTTTCGTAATCGGCATTTTCCGTGAGAATATCATAATACTCCGCAAAATACGAATAACTCAATTAATCCTCTCCCCCATTTTTTACACGGTTTATTGTAAGTACATAGCCATCACTTCCGTATGTCAAAGCCCTGTTGACACGGCTGATTGTAGCGGTACTTGCTCCTGTTTTATCAACAATTTTGCTGTATATTTCGCCGTCATTCAACATTTTTGCAACTGCATATCTCTGTGCCATTGCCTTTATTTCAGGGACTGTACACAGATCATCAAAAAATGCGTAACATTCATCTATATTCTTCAATGTGAGTATTGCCTTAAACAGTTCATCTGTATTTTCGTTTATTATTTTCGGATTCATCATTATCACCGCCTGTTTCAGAAGTTTACCGTAATAGTATTTTATCACATAAAAGCACGAAAGTAAATAGGCAATTTTTTTATTATCCGTCACAATTTTCCACGCTTTTACTGTAATATAAATATCAAATTTGTTAATAATATTATCACAGACGGAAATGATCTTTACAGATAGAGTTTGAAATGTGTATTCCGTATCCTATCCTCACGGTGCGAATACAATTCAAATTCTCGCCGTGAGATATTCCCGCTCTAAAAAAATGAAATTCAAGGAGAATAAAATCATGTCTAATAATTCTAACTCTATCAATGTTCCCGAAGCAAGACAGGCTATGGAACAGTTCAAAATGGAATGTGCAAACGAAGTAGGTGTTAATCTTAAACAAGGTTACAATGGCGACTTGACATCTCGTCAGGCAGGCTCCGTTGGCGGTCAGATGGTCAAAAAAATGATCGAAGCATACGAAAGAAGTATGTGATCTTCCCTCTTATTAGTCAAAGTCGATCTTCTAAATGGAGATCGACTTTTTTGTTTTAACAGAATTAAATTGTGAATATTTTGTTAACAAACTAACTAAATTACTCTACTTTTTATAGTATTTTTACGGGAAGAAGAAAAAACAATTTGGCATTAATCATTCAACAGTGATAATTTTACCATACCACTCTTTCTCGTTTCTCTCATATCTATAATACGCTGATTAGAAGAGCCTCTGAAATTAAGACATAAACTCCTTAACTCTTCTATAAATCTGCCATCTACCAATATATCTGTGTTATCCAATATCTCATCTGTGCATTCTATATACCTGCAGCCCCCCTCAACTAAATCTTTATCATATGTAAATCCTGTATATATCCATATATTTTTATCGGGCATTCTGCTTTTTATCTTCCTGATAAGTCCAACAATTGTTCTTTGATTTGACAATTCAAACGGTTCTCCTCCAAGAATCGTCAAACCATCATAATAGTCTTTTGATAATTCTTCTAAAATAAATTTTTCTATACTCTCTGTATATAGTTTACCATATTCAAAATCCCATGTCTGAGGCTGAAAACAACCTTTGCAGTGATTGGTACAGCCGGAAACGAATATACTCAATCTTATCCCTGTACCATTAGCGGTATCTGCTGTGAGTATCTCCCCTATATGCATACAAATCCCCCCTGTTATCTTGCAAAAAAGCCCGACATTTTTGAAACATCGGGCTTTGCAATGATTTTATGCTATAACGGAATTAGAAAGGTGAAGCACTCTTTCTTTGATTTCCTGTGTACGTCCCTGATTCCAAAATTGTGTACCTATATAACCGCAAGTTCTTCTTGCAACATTCAGCTTATTTTCATCCCTATTGCCACAATTCGGGCATTCCCAAACAAGTTTACCATGTTCATCATTAACGATCTGTATTTCGCCGTCATATCCGCATACTTGGCAATAATCACTCTTTGTATTAAGTTCTGCATACATGATATTTTCATAAATGAACTGCATCACTTTCAAAACAGCTTCTATATTGTTCTGCATGTTCGGCACTTCAACATAACTTATCGCTCCGCCAGGTGAAAGTGTCTGGAATTCGGATTCGAGCTTCAGTTTATCAAACGCATTTATTTTTTCTGTTACATGGACATGATAGCTGTTTGTCACATAATTTTTATCGGTAACACCTTTTACTATACCGAAGCGTTTCTGAAGTGACTGAGCAAATTTATATGTTGTACTCTCAAGAGGCGTACCATATATACTGTAATCGATATTTTCTTCTTTCTTCCACTTAGCACAATATTCATTGAGTTTTCTCATTATCTGGAGACCGAGTTGTTTTCCTTCTTCTTCCGTCAGTTTCTTTTCTATCAGACTGTAAACGCACTCCCACAAACCTGCATATCCCAAAGAAATCGTTGAATATCCTCCGTAAAGAAGTTTGTCTATAGGTTCACCTTTTTTAAGTCTTGAAATAGCACCATACTGCCACAAGATCGGTGCTGCATCAGACAACGTACCTTTAAGTCTTTCATGTCTGCATCTCAATGCTCTGTGACACAGTTCCATTCTTTCATTAAATATCTCCCAGAACTTTGTCATATTTTTTTCAGCCGAAAGTCCTATATCCACAAGATTGACTGTAACAACACCCTGATTAAATCTGCCGTAATACTTCGGTTTTCCATTTTCATCTACATAAGGGGTAAGGAAACTCCTGCATCCCATACAGGTATAACAGTGACCGTCACCATTTTTATCTATCTTATTTTTCAACATTACTTTTTCTGATATATAATCCGGCACCATTCTCTTTGCAGTACATTTTGCCGCAAGTTCCGTAAGATACCAATATTTGCTGTCAGGGGTGATATTGTCTTCTTCCAATACATATACAAGTTTCGGGAAGGCAGGCGTTACCCATACACCGGCTTCATTTTTGACACCCTTATGACGCTGACGAAGTGTTTCTTCGATAATCATTGCAAGGTCTCTTTTTTCATTTTCATCTTTTGCTTCGTTAAGATACATAAATACCGTTACAAACGGAGCCTGACCGTTAGTTGTGAGCAGGGTAACAACTTGATATTGTATAGTCTGTACACCTTTTGTGATCTCTCTTTTAAGCCTTTCTTCAACAATGGAATTGATCTTTTCATCATCTATCTGTAATCCCATTTCATCAAGCTCTGCAAGGAATTCTCGTCTTATTTTCTCCCTTGATATTTGTACAAACGGTGCAAGATGTGTAAGGCTTATGCTTTGACCACCGTACTGATTACTTGCGACTTGTGCAATGATCTGAGTAGCAATATTACAGGCTGTTGAAAAACTGTGAGGTTTCTCAATAAGCGTTTCACTGATGACCGTACCGTTCTGGAGCATATCCTCCAAATTAACAAGATCACAGTTGTGCATATGCTGTGCGAAATAATCCGTATCATGAAAATGCAGGATACCTTTTTCATGAGCCTCACTTATCTCGGCAGGCAAAAGCACCCTTTTTGTCAGATCTTTGCTGACCTCACCAGCCATGTAGTCACGCTGTACACTGTTCACGGTAGGATTTTTATTTGAATTTTCCTGTTTGACTTCCTCGTTGTTACACTCGATAAGTGTCAGTATCTTGTTATCCGTTGTATTGGCACGTCTTATAAGAGAACGGTTATAGCGATATTTTACATAGTTCCTTGCAAGTTGGAAAGCACCCTTTGACATTATCTGATCTTCGACCATATCCTGAATTTCTTCCACAGAAACAGACCTGCCCATTTTACTACACTTATATTCCACATAATCGGCTATTTCACTGATCTGTTCCGGAGTTAAATATCTCTTTTCGGATGCATTGTTTGCCTTTGTGACAGCATTGATGATCTTGGCTCCATCAAAGGTCTCCTCTGATGAATTCCTTTTAATTATCTTCATTTTCCCATCTCCGTATTACAAAAAAATTTCCGTTAACTATATATTGACGTTTTTTTAGCAAAACCACAATATATAGTATCTGTCCATATATGATACCACATTATATTGTGGTTTGCAAGTGTTTTATGAGAAAATTTTCGTCACAATTTTTTATTGTCTTCTGAGGTTATCAACACGACTGTTACGGAAATTATCCTTTGATCTTCTATATCATTCACCGTCACTGTCAGATCTTTGTAATTAAATGTATCATTTTTAGCAGGAATATCCCCCATCTGTTCGATCACCCAGCCTCCGACAGACTTGCTGTCGGTATCGATATATTTCACATCCTTGTCTATCAGATCAAGCATATCACTGATATTCATATCTCCTGCTATCTCATATTTATTATCGTCAATTTTTTTGAATTTGTTTTCTACTTCTTCATCCTCGTCCCATATATCTCCCACGAGCTGTTCAAGCAGGTCTTCCATTGTCACGATACCCATTGTGCCTCCGTAATCATCTGTTACTACAGCCATGTGCAGACGTTTGTGTTTAAAGTCTGCGAGTAATGAGGATAGTTTTTTAGAGCGGTATATAAAATATACAGATTGTATAAGTTTTGTTATATCAGGGTACTCTACTTTCAGTAATTGTTCCAAATAATCTCTGGTATGCAAAACACCTATGATATTATCCACATTGTTTTTATAGACAGGTATCCTTGAATATCTTTCCGTGAGTATAGTTTGTTTTATCTTTTCAGGTTCGTCTTCTATATCTATCGCCGTCATATCAACTCTTGGTGTCAATATATCATATGCCGTCTTTTCATCAAATTCAAGTGCCGATTGTACCAGATCACTTTCCTGTTCTTCCAGTACGCCCTGTTCTTCAATACTCTCAACTATATATTTCAGTTCATCCTCCGTCACAGTAGGTTCTTTTTCATTGTCGCTGCTTGAAATATTCTTTGCAACCTTGTTCAGTTTCAAAAGAATAAATGTGACAGGTGTAAGGATAACCATCAAAGCATACAGCACTGTTGCCGAATTCATACACATTTTTTCACTGTTTTCTATTGCTATATTCTTCGGCAGAACCTCTCCGAAAATCAATACAACGACAGTCAAAACAACTGTACTTGCAAGTGTTCCGTTTGCCTCTCCAAAAAACGATACAAATAATATCGTTGCCAATGCAGAAGCCAATATATTTACAATGTTATTTCCTACCAGAAGAGTTGCCAATGCCTTTTCATAGTTTTCTGCTATTTCATAAGCTCTTTTTGCTTTTTTGTTACCGTTGTCGGCATAATTTTTCAATCTTATCTTGCTTACTGATGAGTATGCTGTTTCTGTAGATGAGAAAAATGCTGAACACATTACCAGCAAAATAATGATCCCGGCTATAAGCCATGCATTCAAAAAATATCAACTCCATTTCTTTAATCAAAACAAAGTATTCCGATTCACAGAAATCGAAATACTTTGTCAGTACATACTATTTTATCTCGATCAATTCCAATGTCTGCGGCTGCATTTCAATAATACCGTTAGCGGCACTCGATTTGCCTATCGTAAATACAGACTCTCCCTCAAATGCAAACGGTGCAGTCTGCTTTTCCGATGTCGGATTGACTGCGATAATAAATTTTCCTCTTTTGAAAATAAACGGATATTTTTCTTTTTCAGCATATACCACTTCAAAATCTCCGTCTGACTGCAAGTCCTCATTTTCATGCCTGATAGCGATAACTTTTTTCAGGGTATTCAAAATTGAATTTTCATCCTTGAGTTGACCTTCCACTGTAACGGCATCAGTTGATGTGTCTACAGGCAGATAAAGCATAT
This sequence comes from uncultured Ruminococcus sp., assembly GCA_902800005.1. Lineage (GTDB taxonomy): Bacteria > Bacillota > Clostridia > Oscillospirales > Acutalibacteraceae > UBA1213. Next base: position 8,421 of record CADCCP010000005.1, read on the forward strand.
CCGACGGTGCTGAAGAGAATCCAAGATTGACACCCTTATTCCATTGCATAGGAGTTCTTGTTCCGGTTCGATGATAACCGCCCTCTTTGCTTTTCAGTCCTTCCATATATTTCATTCCTATCTCATCACCGTAGTACAAAAAAGGTACTCCGGGCATCAGGAATATGAAAGAATAAGCGATTTTTGCTTCAAGAGGCGTGAACATTCTCGTCATTCTCGGTGTATCATGATTGCAGGTGATAAAACTGATATATCCCTTATCTTTTGTATTTTTCAAATCATCGAGATATTCGTCAACGAACTTTGTTATATCGCCTTTGCCATTTTTTGAAAATACTGCCGTACACTCTCCTGTGTTTCTGTCTTTATCACGGAAAAGTATCCTGTATCCGTTTGTATCATGGTCAAGGTAGAAGTCACTGTGAAAACCTGCACCAATAGAAACTTTCGGATTACACCACTCTGATATGATAGCAGCCTCAGAATATTCCTTATCAAGCATTTCTCTGACATTTCTCCATATCTTGCACGTTTCAGGCTTTTCGCCGTCCTCATTCTTGACAAGTGAATCCGCCATATCCACTCTGAATCCGTCACAGCCTACATTGAGCCAGAATCTCATTATATCTTTCAGTGCTTCAACAGTAGCCTTACAATCAGGGTGAGATGTCGGAAGCTGCCATGCAGGGTGGGTTATCTCATTGAAACCATAGTTCAGAGCAGGCTGAGAACTGAAAAAGTTTACAAGATAATTGCCGTCTCTTTCGGATATACCACACATCAGCCTGTAATTAGGCGGAGCCTCCCATACGCTGTCCGTCCATGTATAGCGGTTGCTGTATTCATTTTTCTCAGCCTTTTGGCTTTTCCTGAACCATTCATGCTGATCGGAAGTATGTCCCGGCACCAAGTCCAGAATAATCCTGATCCCCTTTTCGTGTGCGATCTCAAAAAGATTCTTCAAATCCTCGTTTGTTCCGTATCTCTCCGCCACAAGATAATAATTTCTTACATCATAGCCTGCATCCATGAACGGCGAATCAAATAACGGATTGAGCCATATCGCATTGCAACCAAGACTTTTTACATAATCCAACTTGGATATGATACCCTTTATATCACCGATACCATCCCCATTACTGTCACAAAACGTCTGCGGATATATTTCATAGAATACCGCATCCTTTAACCATTTTGGCATATTGAACCCCCATTTTCTACAAATTTTTTACTAATTATAGCATATTATTATTTTATATTCAACTATTTTTTATATTTTTGTCATTATGTTCAAATATACCAAAAAATATTTTATCTCCAATACAAATAAAATCGCAAAAGTATATTGATTTTTTTTTGAAAAATGATACAATATAGATAGATTCAATGTAAAGGAGGTTAATAATATGGCTTATAAAATTTCAGACGACTGCATTTCATGCGGTGCTTGTGCAGCAGAATGTCCCGTTGGTGCTATTGCAGAGGGTGACGGCAAATATGAGATAGATGCTGATGCTTGTCTTTCATGCGGTGCTTGTGCAGATGCCTGTCCTGTAGGTGCTCCTGCTGAAGAATAATTGACGGCTTACATTTTGTAACTCATTACGGTCAGTGTGTGCTTTTGAGCATACACTGACTTTTTTTCTGCATTTTTTAACTAATATGTGTCAATAATATATCTGAAAAATATTTGGGAGGTATCAAATTGCTGTACAACAAAGTGGATATATGCGGGATCAACACTTCAAAACTTCCTGTTCTTTCTGAAGAAAGAAAAAAAGAACTCCTCAAAATCATACACTCCGATGACCTTGATCGTGCTAAATCTGCAAGAGAGGAAATGATCAATGGAAATCTGCGTTTAGTTCTCAGTGTTGTCCAACGCTTCAGCAACAGAGGCGAAAATCCGGATGATCTCTTTCAAGTCGGCTGCATTGGTCTTATCAAAGCCATCGACAACTTCAATGCTGATAAAGATGTATGTTTTTCAACTTACGGTGTACCGATGATAATCGGTGAAATAAGGAGATATATGCGTGACTATAATCCTATTCGTGTCAGCCGTTCTTTGCGTGATACGGCATATCATGCCATGACCGTAAAAGAACAGCTTACTTCACAGAATAATCGTGAACCAACGGTTGAAGAGATTGCAAAAGTGCTTGATATCCCAAAGGAAAATGTTATAATAGCACTTGAATCCATCGTTGAACCTATTTCTATCTACGAACCTGTGTTTTCAGATGACAATGATACTATATATGTGATCGACCAACTAAGCGACTTCAATAATACTGATGCTTGGATAAATGAAATTGCATTCAAGCAGGCTGTGAATGCTCTTGATAAACGTGAAAAGGCAATATTTGCCATGAGATTTTTCAAAGGCAAAACACAAACGGAGGTAGCAGAAGAGATCGGTATCAGTCAGGCACAGGTATCACGGCTTGAAAAAAACGCTCTCTCAAAAATAAGACGGGAAATGCAATAGACAGCGGTATGGCAGAACTGTCATACCGCTGTCTATATTTATGAGCGATTATTGTTTCTGCGGAAACCGCCATTCTGACGAGGTCCCGAATGGCGAGCAGGAGGCGTTTCGGGCTTAAGTCCCTCTACTTCTATAAGAGCATCTCTGCGTGAGAGATTTATCCTGCCCTTGTCATCAATATCCGTCACTTTTACTATGATCACATCATCAACATTTACAACATCAGTCACTTTCTCTGTACGCTTTACATCAAGCTGAGAAATATGGCAAAGTCCCTCTCTACCCGGAGCGATCTCTACGAAAGCACCGAAATCCATTATCCTTGTTACCTTGCCCTTGTATATTGCACCGGGCTCCGGATCATTGACTATTGTATTGACTATCTCCATAGCCTGCTTACACTTATCAAGATCAAGACCGCTTACATATACATGACCGTCTTCTTCTATATCTATCTTGACATCACATTCTGCACATATCTTCTGAATAACTTTTCCTCCTGAACCGATCACTTCTCTGATCTTGTCAACAGGTATCGCTGTAGAAAGCATCTTAGGTGCATACTGTGAAAGTTCCTTTCTCGGCTCTGCTATAGCTTTCAGCATTACTTCATCGAGTATATAATCACGAGCTTTATGTGTTTTATACAGAGCTTCTTTCACCATATCAGGTGTAAGACCGCTGATTTTCAAGTCCATCTGTATGGCAGTAATACCTTCATGTGTGCCTGCAACTTTGAAGTCCATATCTCCGAAGAAATCTTCCAATCCCTGTATATCGACCATTGTCATCCAACGGTCACCCTCTGTGATCAAACCGCATGAGATACCTGCAACAGGTGCTTTAATAGGTACACCTGCATCCATCAATGACAGTGTAGAACCGCATATAGAACCCTGTGAAGTAGAACCGTTTGAAGAAAGTATCTCCGAAACGAGTCTGATCGTATACGGGAATTCTTCCACAGAAGGAATGACAGGAACCAATGCCCTTTCAGCCAACGCACCGTGACCGATCTCACGTCTGCCGGGACCTCTTGAAGGCTTGGTCTCGCCAACGGAATACGATGGGAAATTATAGTGATGGATATATCTTTTTGTAGTCTGGTCATCAATACCGTCCATGACTTGCTGATCACTTACAAGTCCCAAAGTTGTTACAGTCAGGACTTGTGTCTGACCTCTTGTAAATAAACCCGAACCGTGTACTCTCGGCAATATGCCGACTTCTGATGCAAGAGGACGTATTTCATCCATACCTCTGCCGTCAACACGTTTCTGCTCATCAAGCAGCCAGCGACGTACAATATATTTCTGTGTCTTGTAAAGACATTCATCTATCTTTTCAGCCTGATCGGGATATATTTCGTCAAACTTCTCATGAACTGCTTCATATATAGGTTTGAGTCTTTCTTCTCTTACCACTTTGTCATCTGTATCAAGGGCAAACTTTATATCCTCAATAGAAAATTCCTTGATAGCCTCAAACATCTCAGGTTCAGGATCATTGCTCGGATACTCAAATTTTGCCTTACCTATTTCAGCCTGTATAGATTTGATAAATTCGATTATACCTTGATTAGCCTGATGTCCCGCCATAATTCCGTTGTACATCACATCATCGGGAACTATATCTGCACCTGCCTCTATCATGGCAATACGTTCACTTGTCGATGCGACCGTAACAGCCATCTTAGAAATTTCTCTCTGATCTTTTGTCGGATTGATAACAAACTCTCCGTCAACCAATCCGACGGATACAGCAGATATAGGTCCGTTCCACGGCACATCAGATATGCTCAGGGCAACAGAAGTTCCCACCATTGCTGCTATCTCAGGCAGACAGTCGGGATCATATGACATTACAGTGCAGACAATAGATACATCGTTTCTCATATCTTTCGGGAAAAGCGGTCTTATCGGACGGTCTATGACTCTGGATACCAATATAGCTTTTTCAGAAGGTCTGCCCTCTCTCTTGCCATAACCGCCGGGAATTTTTCCGAGTGCATACTGTTTCTCCTCATAGTCCACAGACAGCGGAAAAAAATCTACACCTTCTCTGGGTTTTGGAGCTGCCGTCACCGCAACGTGTACGACCGTTTCACCATATCTTACCATACAAGCTCCATTTGCCAACTGTGTCGTCTTGCCTGTTTCGATAATGAGTGGACGACCTGCAAAATCCGTTTCAAACACTCTGTAATTTTCAAACATTTCTTTACCTCCAAAAATTTTCTTTGAGGGTTTCGGCTTAGCAATTAAACCAAAAAATAAATCTCTTTATTTTCTCGTTTCACTGCTAAAATCCGAAATCTCCTCTTTAAGTTTATGCAAACAGGGCAGCCTGTAAATTCTACTGACTGCCCCGAAACATTTTTTACTTACGGATACCGAGTCTTGCAATAATAGAACGATAACGCTCAATGTCGACCTTTGTCAGGTAGTTAAGAAGACTTCTTCTCTGACCGATCATTTTGAAAAGACCACGTCTTGAGTGATGATCTTTCTTGTGTGTTTTGAGGTGCTCGGTAAGGTCATTTATCCTTTTTGTAAGGATAGCGATCTGCACTTCAGGAGAACCTGTATCTCCCTCATGTGTTGCATACTCTTTGATGATAGCTTCTTTTTCGGACTTTAACATTTTTTATCCACCTTTTTCAAAAATTTAATCAATCCTTGATCTCAGTAGTCGGCTGTGGATCTCCCAAAGGCATACTCCGAAAACCGAGAAAAAGGCATCAACCGCAGATTATTATATCACAGTATTTTTGACTTGTAAAGATTTTTTTTTAGATTTCACAATTTTTTTAATGATATTCTTACATTGAGTGTCAGTTTCATAAATATCACTCATTAATTCAACACGTTATTTCTTCAAAATTTCCCAAAAAAGAAAACTCCGACAGCTCCTCAGACAATGCACATATCAATTTCAGTGTGTTCTTATCAGCAATATTCCCCGTAAAGTCAAGATAAAACATATATTCAAAATCCGTTCCAATGATAGGTCTTGACTCTATCTTTGTCAGATTCAGCCTGTTTGCTGCAAATCTGCAAAGAACACTGTGCAAAGAACCAGTTTTATGCGGAAGGGAAAAACACAAACTTATTTTTTGTGAATCATCTGAGATATACAGTTTTTTGGATATAACTATAAACCTTGTCTTGTTGTTCGGATTATTCTGAAAACCACGCATTATAATATCCAATCCGTATTTTTCCGCTGCCTCTTCAGAACATATCGCACCGATAGTCATATCTTCACTTTCTGACACCATTTTTGCCGCTGCCGCTGTACTCAAGTATGTCTGTGCTGCAATATTACTGTAATTTCTGAAAAAATGAGAACACTGATACAGTGCCTGCTGATGCGAGTATATCTTTCTTATATCAGAAATATGTGTTCCTTTTTTGACTGCAAGAACGTGATCGACAGGTATATCTATCGCCAATGATATATATAATCTGTATTTCAACATCAAATCATAGACTTCTGTCACTGAACCTGCCGAACTGTTCTCAATGGGCACTATACCAAATTCTGCCTCCCCGCTGCATATTGCAGAAAATACGTCCTGAAATGTCGAATAAAAATTTATCATGCCATTCAGAAAGGCTTTCATACTTGCTTTGTTTGCATATGTTCCCTCTACTCCAAAACACGCCACTCTTACACGCTCTTCTCTCGGAACACTTTTTTCAGCCGCATATATCTCATTTTTAAGCTGATCTCCACCGCCTGTAATATCATATTGCAACGCCCTGCTCAATTCAAGTATAGTTGAATAAAGCTGTCTTGCCGAATTTCCGTAAACGCCTGCCTTTTCTGCGGCACTTTCGATCACCTCAGCTTCCCTCGCCCTATTCACTACTTCCATGCCATGCTCTATCTTATATTCCGCAACTTTCCTTGAACACTCCATCCTCTTTGCAAAAAGTTCTGCAAGCTGTTCATCTATCTTGTCAATTTCCTCTCTTATAGGCTTTAAACTCATAATTTATGTACCTCCGAAAGTATATTTATCATAGCAAGTGCCGCTGCCGCCTCTACTACAGGAACTGCTCTCACAACGATACATGGATCATGTCTGCCATGTATCTCTAAAACACTGTCCTTTTTCTCATTCAAATCAACCGTATTCTGCTTTTGCGAAATGGACGGTGTAGGTTTTACCGCAACCCTGAATATGATCGGCATACCTGATGTTATACCTCCTAATATCCCACCGTGATGATTTGTCCTTGTCTTCACTTTACCTCCATCATAGTAGAATTCATCATTGTTCTGACTTCCCCTAAGCCTTGAACCTTCAAACCCAGAACCGAACTCTATCCCCTTTACTGCAGGTATTCCGAATATGATAGATGAGACTGCATTTTCCACTCCGTCAAACATAGGTGATCCTGCTCCAACAGGCATTCCTGTCACAGCACATTCTATTGTCCCTCCAACACTGTCTTGAGATAACCTGCATTCCTCTATCAATTCACGCATTGTTTTTTCCTTGCTCTCGTCTATCAAACCAAAAACTGTTTTAGACAATCTATCCATCAATTCGTCCGAAATATCAACAGCATTGAATCTCTCATCTTCAATGTCACCTACTGACGAAATATGTGCCGCTATCTTGACACCCCTTTTCTCTAATATCTGACGGCATACCGCTCCTGCAAATACAAGAGGTGCAGTCAGTCTGCCAGAAAAGTGTCCTCCTCCTCTTATATCATTGAAACCGCCATACCTTACATATCCCGTATAATCAGCGTGAGACGGTCTGGGATTTGCCATTACATTTCCATAATCCTGTGAACGTGTATTGGTATTTTTTATCACTGCACACAAAGGCGTTCCTGTTGTTGTATCATTCAGCAACCCTGACATAATTTCCGGAAAATCCTTTTCCAATCTTGGTGTAGCAGCTTTATCCTTTCCCGGTGCACGTCTGCACATCTGTAAATATATCTTCTCCATATCCAGCTTTTCGCCCGATGGCAAACCATCTATTACCACACCGATACCATTGCCGTGACTTTCACCGAATATGGATATTTTTATATCATTCCCCCATGATGACATCTGCAATACCTCCCAATTTCCTGTGATCCTCAAAAAACTTCGGATATGATTTATTGATACTTTCCATATCAGATATTATAACATCTCCGTCTGCATAAGCTGCCGCAACAGCAAGCGACATCACTATCCTATGGTCATTATATCCCCTGACCTCTCCGCCATGCAATGATTTCACACCGGTAATTATAAAACCGTCTTTTGTTTCTTTAATATCTGCTCCAAGTCTTGACAAGCCGTCCGCCATAGCTGCAAGTCTGTCACATTCTTTTATCCTGAGCCTTTCCGCACCTTTTATAACAGTCACGCCTTCAGCAAACGCTGCTGTAACTGCCAGTGCAGGTACCATATCAGGTATATTCTTTACATCTATCTCTATACCTTTCAGTATATTATTCTCTATGGTAATATTTCCATTATCTTCTGTTATCCTTGCACCAAACTTTTTATATATTTCCAAACACTCTTTATCTCCCTGACGTGAATTGACATCAAGGTTATTTATTGTAATTTTCCCGTCAAGTGCCGCTGCCGTCATAAAAAATGCAGCCTGCGACCAATCTCCCTCAACCGTGAAGCACTGCGGTTTATAAGCCTGACCGCCCGATATTTTCCAGCCCGTTTCAGTCCTCTCCGCATATACTCCAAAACTTTTCATTATATCCGTTGTCATATCTATGTACGAAGATGACTGCAATTCTGTTGTCAATATTATTTCACTGTCACCGTTTAAAAGTGGTAAAGCTAAAAGCAGTCCCGTTATGAATTGAGAACTTATATTACCTGCTACTCTATAAACTCCACTTTGAAGCTGTCCGAATATCTCCAAAGGCAGACCGCCTTTTGTCCTGCACTCAACATTCTTTTCAGGCAAGCATTCCAAATATATCCCTATCGGTCTTTCAGGTAATTTTCCGTGTCCGACAAATTCAGCGTTTACTCCGCCTGCTGCACATACAGGTATAAGAAATCTCAATGTAGAACCGCTTTCACCGCAATCCAGACACCCCTTCCTATTGCTGAAAGTATTTGTCCCGTCAACTGTGAGTGTATCTCCATTAATTTCTATATATGCTCCCAATCTTTGCATACATTCTATGGTTGCTTTTATATCATTGGACAAGTCGACAGGTGATATTATACTTTTCCCTTTGGCAAGTGCTGCACATATTATTGCTCTGTGTGCGGCACTCTTTGACGGCGGCATGGACACCGTTCCGCAAAGCCTGCTGCCATGAACTTTTATCTTTCCCAATCAAATACACTTCCCTTTTTCTGTATTCCAATATATCATATCACAACATCTCCCAACAGTCAAATAAAAAAGCAGTTATACTTTCGTATAACTGCTTGATAGGGGTTATATCATATATTTCAATTTGTATGCAAAGAAAATTTCACTTTGTCCATTGCCTTGAGCATAGGCGGTATCACTATCACCTGTACAACAGACATGATAAGCACCTGCCACACTCTCATTGCCACTCTTGTAAAGTAAAACTCCACAAACATACCATCATTCGTATACGAAAGGCAGGCTATCCATACAGTTGTCACAAAAAGACTGATTATCATTTGAGTTATCCCAACAGATACCAATACACGCCATAATTCAGTGCCTTTCTTCAAAAACAGCCCGTATATCAATCCGGATACCGCATAGGTTATCGTGATAGGCGGAAACCACGCTCCGACAGGATGTATGATACAACCTATTATATCTCCGAAACCTGCAACCAATGCTCCACCTATTCCTCCGTAAAGTCTTGCTGCTATAACTACAGGAATAAATGACAGACTTATCTTTATCGTTGCCGTATGTATTTCCAGCAATCCGAGAACCGCCTGAGCTGCCATCAGCACAGCTATTAATGCTATCGTCTGAACGGAACTCTTTACATTCATTCTTTTTTGATCTCTGACCATAAAAAATACCTCCTTATCATCGCAGAATTTCCCTGAAATAACAAGAAGGTATATCAATCATATACTATCTTTAACAGCGGGATGCAATTCGTGTACCGCAAGAACGACTCTTTTCGTTCAAGTGACAACTCCCCGTTCACCTGACACTTAACGCAACACAAATTTACTCTGCAAACGATACTATAACACAATTGTACTCATTTGTCAATATTCAATTTTTACTTTTTATATATTCATCGATTGCCTTTGCTGCCGCCTTGCCTGCACCCATTGCTAATATCACCGTTGCCGCACCTGTTACAGCATCTCCGCCTGCATAGACACCTTCACGGCTCGTCATACCGCTGTCACCGTCCGTTACGATACAGCCACGCTGATTTGTTTCCAATCCGGGTGTCGTACTTCTTATCAGGGGATTAGGACTTGTTCCTATCGCCATTATGACCGTATCAACATCGATTACAAACTCGCTGTCGGGCTTTTCAACAGGTCTGCATCTTCCGCTTACATCAGGCTCACCAAGCTCCATCTCTATGCACTTTATGCCGTTTACCATACCTGTATCATCACCAAGTATTTCAACGGGATTTGTGAGAGTTCTGAATACAATACCCTCTTCCATAGCGTGTTCTACTTCTTCCTTACGGGCAGGCAGTTCATTCATGCTTCTCCTGTATACTATATAAACATCTTCCGCACCCATTCTTTTTGCACATCTCGCAGCGTCCATTGCAACATTTCCGCCGCCTACGACCGCTACATGCTTGCTGTGCATTATAGGCGTTTTTGAACCCTCTTTATATGCTTTCATCAAGTTGATCCTCGTCAGATACTCATTTGCAGAATAAACACCTTTGAGACTCTCACCCGGTATATTCATAAATCTCGGCAGACCTGCACCACTGCCTATATATACAGCTTCATTGCCCATCTCAAACAGTTCATCTATCGTCAGTATCTTGCCTATGACCATGTTGGTCTCTATATCCACTCCAATAGCCTTAAGATCATCTATTTCCTTCTGCACGATCATTTTCGGAAGTCTGAACTCAGGTATGCCGTAAACAAGTACACCACCTGCCAAATGCAGAGCTTCATATACTGTAACTTTGTAACCGAGTTTTGCAAGATCACCGGCAGCGGTCAGACCGCTCGGTCCGGAACCCACTATTGCAACTTTATGTCCGTTGTATGCAGGCATTTTCGGCTTTTCCGTTGAATGCTCCCTGTGATAGTCGGCTACAAATCTTTCCAATCTGCCTATACCGACACTTTCACCTTTTACCCCTCTGATACACTTGCTTTCACACTGTCTTTCCTGAGGGCAAACTCTGCCGCATACAGCGGGAAGTGAACTTGACTGAGATATTATCTCATAAGCTCCTTCCATATCCTCATTTGCAACTCTCTCTATAAATGCCGGTATGTTTATCGACACGGGACAGGCTGTAGTACACGGTTTATTTTTGCAGTTCATACACCTTTTGGCTTCATTGACAGCCATTTCATAAGTGTATCCGAGTGCCACTTCATCAAAGTTATTTTTTCTTACGTCAGGATCCTGAACCGGCATGGGACATTTCTTCGGATCCATATTTCTTTTTATTGCCATTTTACCTATCTCCCTTTTTCATCAGATTGCAGCTTTCATCTCTTACATGTGCTTCGAAGTCCTTGTACATTGTTCCCCTGTGCATAGCTTCATCAAAGTCAACAAGATGTCCGTCAAAATCGGGACCGTCCACACAGGCAAACTTTGTTTGTCCCCCTACCGTCAGACGACAACCGCCACACATTCCCGTTCCGTCTATCATAATAGGATTCATGCTTACAACTGTCTTTATTCCGTATTTCTTTGTCAGCAGGCATACGAACTTCATCATGATGAGAGGACCTATGGCTATAACTTCATCATATTCATTACCCTCTTTTATAAGTTCCTCAAGTGCATTTGTAACAAGTCCCTTTGTGCCGTAACTGCCGTCATCTGTCATTATGCAAAGTTTTGAACTTACATCTTTGAATTTATCTTCAAGTATGACCAGATCTTTGTTTCTGAACCCGACAATACTGTGAACTTCACAGCCGAGACTTGACAATTTCTTAGCAATGGGGTATGCTATTGCACAGCCCACACCGCCGCCTATTACGGCTACCTTTTTCAAACCTTTTGTTTCGCTTGGCTTGCCCAAAGGTCCTGCAAAATCATGCAGGCTCTCACCTTCACTCAATGTATCGAGTTCCATCGTCGAGCCTCCAACTATTTGATATATTATCGTAACAGTACCTTTTTCACGGTCAAAATCTGCTATTGTCAACGGTATCCTCTCACTGTCCTCCTTAGCCCTGAGAATTATGAACTGACCTGGCTCTGCTTTTTTGGCGATCAGAGGTGCCTCTATTTCCATAAGTGATACTGTAGGATTCAATGTCACCTTTCTTACTATCCTGTACATAACGATACATTCCTTTCTTCTGAAAATCGCTTCATGGCAATTATAACATATTTTTGCTCGTTATACAATACAATTCCCGTATTTCCTACAAATTAAAATCCAAAAATAATATTTGTATTTACAACATGAAGCAAAGCTATTATAATGTTAATATAAAACATTTTATTTTTATTGATGATTTTGAAAAATAGTATTATAATACACTTAAGGAGCGGTTTGTGTGTTAAAAATCAATATTTATCGATGTATAGCGATCCCTGAAATCTTAGCTGACTACCTGAATTTGGAAAACTAATCGAAAAGGGGAGAGATTTATGCTGCACGAAGAATTTATGAGTCTTAAAGAAACGGGGAAAAAAGGTAATTTTCTGTTGCCCTTTGTTGTATCAAGGACAGTAATGCCTGATTTTTATACAACTTTTCCCATGCACTGGCACAATGAAATGGAGATCGTCTATGTTGAAGAAGGAGAATTTGAAGAATATATCGGTTTTGAAAATTACATAGTACACAAAGGTGACATTATTATTGTAAATCCCTGTGTACTCCACTCTTTCAGACAGCATGAAAACGAAAGGACTGTTTTCAAGACTATCATGTTTGATTTCAGTATGCTTACAGGAAATGCTGCCGATGCAAGCTCTATTAAATACTTCAACCCTTTTCTGGAGGGGAATTACATATCCCCCCAGATCATATCACCCGACAGCAGCCATTACAAAGATCTGGAAGAATGTGTTCGTGAGATCATTGCGATACATTCCAAACAGGAAAACTTCTTTGAAATAAAGATCAAATCCGAGCTTTACAGACTGTTTTTTATCCTGTTCAGCCACTTCTTTGAATGCCGAAACGGAGATGCCGTCATCAAAGACAGCACTACCAGAAATATCAAGATCATTCTTGACTATATCAGCGAAAACTATGCCAGACCGATCACCATTGACGAACTTGCCGAACAGGTCGATCTGAGCAAACATTACTTTATGCGTTTCTTCAAAAAATACATGGGTATGACCTGCATCGAGTATATCAACGATTATCGTCTGAATATTGCTGCCAATCTGCTTGTTACCACCCGTATGCAGATAACGGAAGTTGCCATCAATATAGGTGTGACCAATCTTTCGTACTTTAACCGCATTTTCAGGAAAAAATACAATATGACTCCAAAAGAGTACCGCTCCACTGTCGATAAGACGAATATCTGACAACATCAGCCCTGCCGGAGATCATTCGGCAGGGCTGATTTTTGTTCAAAACACAAAAAGCAGAACGCAACGTCCTGCTTTCAAATATCTGATCATTTCTTCGGCATTATGCGGAAGCGTTGAGCTTGCGAGCCAATGAAGACTTCTTTCTTGAAGCTGTATTCTTTTTGAGAATACCCTTTGCAGCGGCCTGATCGATCTTCTTTATCGCAACACGAACAGCCTGATCTTTATCGGCAGCATTTGCTTCAACAGCAGCCTCTGCTTTTTTGAGACTTGTTTTCAAAGCACTCTTTACGATCTTATTTGCAGCAGTCTTTGCAGCAGCAACCTTTACACGCTTTTTTGCTGATTTGATATTCGGCATTACATATACACCTCCTCTTTACACTTGCGTACAGCTAATTATATCAACTATTTTCCCAAATTGCAATAGTTTTTCAAAAAAAATTTTTTATAGCTTGCATTGCGACAAATTATATGGTAATATTTATTCGTCAAAAAAAGGAGGGGATTTTTTTATGTCTGAATTTGCAGGGTGCGAAAGCTGCTCTCACTACGTCTACAACGAGTATCTTGACTGTTATGAATGTCTTATTGATCTGGATGAAGACGAATTTGCCAAGTTCATTTCGGGCAGTATGTCATCCTGTTCCTATTACAGTCCCGATGATGAATACAAAATCGTAAGAAAACAAATGTAAAGGGGTTTTATTTTCATGAAATTCATTCTCTATGCAGTTTACGGCTGTATCATCGGTGTTGCCAACATCATTCCGGGTGTCAGCGGCGGCACTATGGCAGTTATCCTTAACGTCTATGACAAGCTTATTGATTCAGTGATCGGCATCAAAAAGCACGTTAAAGAAAGTTTGACTTTTCTTATACCCGTTATTATAGGGGGCGGACTTGGCATATTCGGTTTTGCCAAGCTGCTCAAATACCTTATCGCAAACTTCCCCATGCCGACCTTTTTCTTCTTTATCGGTCTTATTTTAGGAACAGTGCCGATGATATTCAAAAAGGTGCTTACCTCAAAAGATGGGATCAAAAAATTCAATATATATACTGTTATACCGTTTATCGTATTTTTTGGTATAATGATAGCACTTTCTTTCTTTGATCCGCAAAATTCTTCCGCTGCTCAAATGCAGATTGACTTTGTCAGCTGGATATACCTTTTCTTCGGTTCAGCACTTGCTGCCATGTGCATGATAATACCGGGTGTCAGCGGCTCCATGATACTTATGATGCTCGGACTTTATTCCACCGTATTGGGTGCGATAGCCGACATTTTCAAGAACTTCTCCGGCAGTGCAATGATACTGCTTCCGGCAGGACTAGGCATAATACTCGGATTACTCGGCGGTGCAAAGCTCATAGATATATGCCTTAAAAAATTCCCTCAGATGACCTTTGCAGGCATACTCGGCTTAATGCTCGGTTCTCTCCTTTCCATTTACAAAAATTCAAATTTCCGTTTCGATACTCAGGGAATTATTGCGATCATCGCACTTTTGGCAGGTTTCTCTGTTGCATTCGTCTTTGGCAATGAAAAAATCAAAGAAAAATTTTCCAAAAACAAATAACTCCCAAAAATGTCAGGCAGGATCGACATCCCGCCTGACATTTTTTAATCGAATATCTTTTTACCCTTTTTGTTCTTAGACATCGGAACACATACCATATCGCCTACGATATAATGTTCTATCAGCAAAATTTTCACTGCTTCCAATGCCTGTTTCACATTTTCGGTCATTTTGATATCCTGCAGTGACGGCATGGTTGAACCGCTGGGATGATTATGTGCCAGAATAACACCGCTCGCCTTATGCTGAACACTTAGCTGAACGATCTTTGTTATATTAACATCAGAACCTGTTTTTGTTCCCCTGCTCACCACATCACAAAATACACGCTTACCTTTGCTGTCAAGTGCTACCATCAGCAACTGCTCTTCATTTTTTCCTATGAATCTCGGCAGAATAAAATCTTCTATTGTACCGTGTTCTTCATTCAGCTCATCTTTTTCACTCTGCTGATATTTGTCCTGATAGTAGCGTGCACATACAGCAGGCATCAGTTTCAGCAATACAGCGGCATTATAACTTATGCCGCACTCCTGAAGTGCCTCAAGAGGTGCATCAAACACTCCCGAAAATGAACCGAATTTATTAAGCAGATTATGAGCTATATCATTCGTATCCTTTCTGGGAATGCCGTAGAACAGCAAAAATTCTATGACCTGATGGTCAAAGAAGCTGTCTATTCCCTCTTTGACAAAACGCTCCCTTACTCTGTTCCTGTGTCCGTCATGTAAACCTTTATTTTCACTCATGTTAACTTCTCCTTGTCAACTTATGTCGTTTATATTATACAAGACAATTTGTCATTTTGCAAATACTTTCACAAATTTTTTATCATATACTCCAAAAATTTGCAGTTTACTTTTTGATATACAAATTGTATAATTACCATATAGTATGCCTTAAAGGAGGACTATCATCATGAAAAAATATTTTAAAAGCCCTAAATTTCGGATATTGCTTCTCATACCTGTTTCAGTTGCCCTGACGGTCTCGGCAAAATATATCAGCGGTTTTGCAGACCTCTATTTTTCTCATATATACAAATATATTTCTATAATTTTCAGCAGAGTTTCAGGTCTTGTCCCTTTTTCTGTTGCCGAACTTATCATCATATTTGTACCTTTAGTCATTGTCATTTATATAATATATACAGTTGTCAAAACCGTACTCTCAAAAGAAAATAAATTGAAAATTGCTTTGAACGGCTGTCTGAATATTATGTGTACAGTATCTGTCATTCTGTTTCTTTTCACAGCAAACTGCGGGATAAATTATTATAAGTCGGGTATTTCAGAAACCATGCATATCAAAACTCAGCCTGTTTCGACCGAAGAATTATATAAAGTATGCGTTTATCTTGCACAGAAAGCCTCAGATGCCAGACAAGGTCTTAGCGAAGATAAAAACGGCATTGCAAAAATATCGGGAAATCTAAACGAACGTGCCAAAAATTATGTCAACAGACTTTTAAACACATCTTACTCTCAGCCTAAAAATGTATTTTTTTCAAGGGCGATGTCGTACCTCAATATTACAGGTGTATATTTTCCTTTTACATTTGAAGCAAATGTAAATATTGATGTTCCCGAATTTTCCATTCCTGCCACCATGTGCCACGAACTTGCACATATAAACGGTATCATGCCCGAAGAAGATGCAAATTTTATTTCATTTCTTGCCTGCATTGATTCACATGATAATGAATTCTCTTATTCAGGCTACACTATGGCAATGATATATGCATCCAACGCACTCTACCGATCCGATAAAGAAAAATATGCCGATTTCACCCGATATATGAGTGATGGTCTTATGCGTGACCTGAACGCACAGTCTGAATACTGGAAACAATTTGAAACACCCGTTGCTGAAACCGCTTCTGCCATCAATGATACATACCTGAAATCGAATTCCCGATCTGACGGAATAAGAAGCTATGGAAATATGGTTGATCTGACTGTTGCATATCTAAAAGACAAAATATGAAAAATCACTGTACAAATCGAATAAAATTGTGTATAATAAATTTCAGTTGATATTTAAAAAATGCTTGTTTCAGATCATTCCGAAATCACCGGTCATGTGACCTTTTATGCAGAAAACCATCAAAAATTTATGAATGATCAAAAATATAAAAAATATTTCCATCAAAAATGCTTTTTTATGTCTAATTTTGTATTTGACGGAAATAATGATATAGAGTATAATTATATCGGCTTGATTTTTGCCAAAAGAAAGGAAAGAAGAAAATGATACATCTTGAAAATGTGTCAAAGGTGTACAACAACGGCATCGAAGCCCTTAAAAATATTTCCCTTGACATTGACAACGGGGAATTTGTTTTTATCGTAGGACCTTCCGGTGCAGGCAAAAGTACATTTTTGAAATTGCTGATCCGTGAGGAAAAGGCAACCTTCGGAAAAATTATTGTCAGCGGTTATGACCTGATGAAGATCAGACGCAGTAAGATACCCTATCTCCGCAGAAAAATGGGGATAGTATTTCAGGATTTCCGCCTTATCGCCAAAATGAATGTATATGACAATGTAGCTTTTGCGATGCGTGTGATCGGTTCACCTGAAAAAGCCATCAAAAAACGTGTCAAAGAAGTTCTGAATCTTGTAGAGCTTGACGGCAAGGAAAAAAGAAAACCCAATGAAATATCCGGCGGCGAACAGCAGAGAGTCAGTCTTGCTCGTGCCCTCGTCAACAAGCCGGATATGATAATTGCCGATGAGCCTACGGGAAATATTGATCCTGATCTCTCCTTTGACATCATGAAACTTCTCGTCGAGATCAATAAAACAGGCACTACCGTTATCATTGTAACACATGAACATGACCTTGTAAAAGAGTTCGGCGGAAGGATCATCACCATCGAAGACGGTGAGATAAAAAGTGACGAAAAGTATCCGACCAAGTATCACGAAAAGGAGGCAGACAAAAAATGAAAATCTTCTATCTTATCAAAGAAGGCTTCAAAAACATCTGGACTAACAGAATGATGTCACTTGCCTCAGTGATAGTCCTCGTTTCATGCCTGATAATCACAGGTGCTGCCTCTCTCATATCCATCAATGTCACTGCACTCATTTCAAAAATCGGTGACGATGATCAGATAACCGTATACTTGGATTATGACCTTGATGATCTGCGATCAATCAAACTCGGCTCTCAGTTGAATAAGATAAAAAATATCGATTCTTACAGTTTTTTCTCCAGAGATGATGCTATCAAACAGTATAAGGAGGTTCTCGGCAGTATCTATGAAAGTATGCAGGATGACGGCAATCCTTTCGGAAATGCCTACAAAGTCAAACTCAAAGACCTCTCTCAATACAAGAAGACTGTCGATGAGATCAAACGGGTAGAAGGTGTCAGTTCTGTCAGTGACAGAAGCGATATTGCAGGAAAACTCACCAAATTGAACTACTTTGTGACGATCGTAGGTTCATGGGTAGTTCTTGTTCTTGCACTCGTTACACTGTTTATCATATCCAACACCATCAAAATGACCATGTACTCCAGACGATATGAGATAAGTATCATGAAATCCGTCGGAGCTACGAATTCTTTTATACGAGTCCCTTTCATAATTGAAGCGATGGTCATCGGTCTTGTATCGGGACTTGCTGCCGCAAGCGTGATATGCAGTGTTTATATGCCCGTCAGGACTGCTGCTGCAGGAATCATCGGATTCATAGGCGATTCCACCTTCACCGTTGAACAGATCATTCTGCCTACATTCATAGCAATGTCTGTTACAGGCATCCTCATTGGTCTTATAGGTGGCTTTATCTCCATCGCCAGATACCTCAAAAAAGAAGGAGGAGAGATCATTGGCTGGTAAATTTATGAAATTCACTTCTATTATTGCCGCTCTCTCTGTGATCTTCGCTGCTGCTACTGTTCAAAACACCTTTGCTTTCGATCTTGAGGAAAACTCCCGTGAAAGAGAAAGGATCGCCAATGAAAATTCTGCTCTGCTTGAGGGAATATCAGAAAATCAGAAGACCATTAAAGAAAAGCAGCTTTACAGCAAACAGCTCCAGAAACAAATACAGGAGCTTACCCAAAAAATCAAAGAAAGCAATGAACGAATCAAGACTCTTAACGAAGGTATCAAAGAAAAGCAGCGGCTGATAGATGAAAAACTTCAGGAGATCGCCGACAGACTCGACCTGCTCCGTACACGGCTCAGAGCTGTCTACATGGCAGGTGACACTTCTTCCCTTGAGATCATTCTCGGTGCAAAAAGTTTTTCCGACTTCATCGACAAAGCCCAGATGATAAAAAGTATGTCCGACTATGATGCCAATCTTATCAGCAATCTGCAGAAAAAAATGGATGCCATCAGTCTGGAACAGAAACAGCTCAGGCAAGATAAAGATGAAGTGGAAAAAGAAAAGAAATCTCTTGAAGAAAACAAAAAAGAAGTTAATGATCTTTCAATTGAAAATCAGGCTCTGATCGAAGAACTCATATCCATGAACCGTGAAAACAGAGATGCCATGAGAGAAAATGAGCTTCGTCAGAAAGTCCTTGAGGATGCACTCGAACAGTATAACAAAGAGGTGGCTGAAAAAGCCCGTCAGGAACGTATCGCCCGTATGCTCGAACAGCAGCGGCTCGCAAGAGAAAACGGCATTCCTCCCGAAATACTTGTCCGTCCTGTCGGTGACGAATATGTTTGGCCTTGTCCCGGCTATACCTATCTGACCGCCCTTTTCGATGAAGAAAGATATTACGGCATACACGGTGCTATAGACATAGCAGGTGCAGGCATATACGGTGCAAGTGTAGTTGCCTGTGCAGACGGCTATGTATTTGATACAAACATCTCCTGCCCGCACGACTACGGCAAGGAAGCAAGCTGCGGATGCGGCGGCGGCTTCGGCAACTACATCATGATCGATCACGGCAACGGAAAAATATCTGTTTATGCTCACCTCTCAGGTCTTATCGTCAGTGTCGGTCAGAAAGTTCAAGCAGGTCAGGTCATCGGTTATGTCGGTACTACTGGATATTCAACAGGTCCTCACCTGCACTTTGAAACACGCTATGACGGTATTCGTTATGATCCTTTGCTGGAATTTGAATAAATCTCTTGATTTTTCAAAAATGATGTGATATAATCTCATTGTCAACTGAATAAATACCACTTATCAAGAGCGACTGAGGGAACAGACCCTATGAAGTCCGGCAACCTGCTTTTTCGTAAGGTGCCAAATTCTGCGGTATATTTGCCGAAAGATGAGCGTTTTATATAGCTGTTCGGCGTTGTGTCGGACAGCTTTTTTTATCAACAGGAATAACAATTTGAAAGGAAGTTTTTGAAATGGCAAAATTTTTGTTTACATCAGAATCTGTTACTGAGGGACACCCCGATAAACTCTGTGACAGAATATCAGATTCCGTCCTCGATGCACTCATCGCACAGGATCCTGATTCACACGTTGCCTGTGAAGTGACCGCTGCAAAAGGTCTGATACACATTATGGGAGAGATCTCTTCAAAAGGCTCTGTCAATGTCGAGGAGATAGCAAGAAAAGCAATGTGTGACATCGGATACAGTTGTCCCGAAAGCGGCTTTGACGGAAACGCTTGTGCAGTCATATCATCTCTCAACTCTCAGTCGGCAGATATTGCAATGGGTGTCAATGCTGCATTTGAATCCCGTGAAGATGACTCCGATGAACTTAACAAGATAGGTGCAGGCGATCAGGGTATCATGTTCGGTTTTGCGTGTGATGAAACTCCCGAACTCATGCCGTTGCCTATATCCCTCGCTCACAAGCTGGCAAAACGTCTTACAGAAGTGCGTAAAAACGGTACTCTCCCCTATCTCCGTCCCGACGGTAAAACTCAAGTTACCGTTGAATATGAAAATGATTCTCCTGTGAGAATAGACACAGTTCTTATCTCTACCCAACATTCCGAAAACGTGGATATTCCTACCATCAAAAATGATCTTATCGCAAACGTAATAACTCCCATTATACCCGAAAGTCTCATTGATGAAAGTACAAAGATACTTGTCAATCCCACAGGCAGATTTGTCATAGGCGGTCCTGTAGGTGACTCAGGCTTGACCGGCAGAAAGATCATTGTCGATACATACGGCGGCTATTCACGTCACGGCGGAGGTGCTTTCTCAGGTAAAGACCCCACAAAAGTTGACAGAAGTGCTGCATATGCTGCACGTTACGTCGCTAAAAATATAGTTGCTGCCAAACTCGCTAAAAAATGTGAGATACAGCTTTCCTATGCCATAGGCGTTGCAAAGCCCGTTTCCGTGTTCGTTGAGACCTTCGGCACAGGAGTTGTTTCAGATGAAGCTCTCACCGATGCTGTAAACAAGGTATTTGATCTGCGTCCTGCCGCAATTATCAAAGAATTGCAGCTCGACAGACCGATTTACACTCCGCTTTCCGCATACGGTCACATGGGACGTGAAGATTTGGGCGTATCTTGGGAAAAAACAGATAAAATTCAGGCTCTCCTTGATGCTGTAAAATAAAAAATATTGCCTGCCGCTGAAATTTCAGTGACAGGCATTTTTATTTACATTACACTCTGTATTGCCGCATAAGCCGAATCAAAATCGGATTTTGTGACCAACAGTGATATTTGTGTTTCACTTGTTGTTATAAGTCTTATATCAGTACCGACTTTTGCAGCACTCTTGAACACCTTTGCAGCTACTCCGGGACAATTCTCCATGCCCGGATCGTTTATCGATATTTTGCAATTACCGCTGCTTACTATGGGCTTTATTGTGCCGTCATTCAACTTTGATGTATAGCCAAGTATCTTCATAAGGTCATCATCGTTTACCGTGAATGAAAGGCTTGTCTTGGAACTCTGAACAGGCGACAGCGAGATCATATCAACATCTACACCCATCGCTGCTATATTCTCAAAAACTTCGGATACGAAATCTATATTCGCAGGTATATTATGCAAAGTGATCAATGTAATGTCATCGCTTACAGTTATTGATGGCTTCATTGAAAATATCCCCCTTCATCATGAATTTTTCAGCAGGTCGGACATATTATACATTCCTGCAGTCCTGCCTTTCAGGTATACTGCCGCATTCAACGCACCTACCGCAAAAACTGTTTTTGAACGTGCAGAGTGACTGATAGTGAGAACCTCGTCCTGTCCCGCAAATATAACTTCATGTTCTCCAACGATATTGCCGCCTCTTACGGAATGGATACCGATCTCTTTCCTATCCCTCTTTTTCCTGTACGAATGACGGTCATATACATATTCTGCATTGTCCTTTACTTCAGATATAGCATCTGCTATCATCAGTGCCGTACCGCTGGGTGCATCGAGTTTCTGATTATGGTGCTGCTCAACTATCTCTATATCAAAGCTCTCTCCGAAAACTGCTGCTGCCTTTTTTGAAAGTTCTATAATCAGGTTGATGCCGAGTGACATATTACCCGAATAGAATATTGCTGTTTCTTTGGAAGCCGCTGATATTTTCTTTTTCTGTTCCTCATTGTAGCCGGTCGTACATATCACAACAGGCATTTTCTTTTCAACAGCGTATGCAAGCATACTGTCCAATACAACAGGATTGGAAAAATCCACTATAACATCGGCTTCGCATTTCAGCTCCGCAAATGTCTTTGCATACTCAAAATCCGCATTTGTCGGCTCAACTATATCTATACCGCCGACTATTTTTATATCTTCACGGTCTGCTGCCGCATTTCTAAGGCTTGCTCCCATTTTTCCGCTGCATCCCGTTATGATTATCTTTGTCATTCCGACCATCCTTTATATACAAAATCACGCTGTGAGGGCGGCACGATTTCACCCACCTTCACAGCGTATTATATTTTATCATTACGCTTTTATGATACCGTATTTAATAAGGCATTCTCTTAAAGCCTTTTCACCTGCTTCACTCATCGATGTCAAAGGCATTCTGCAGGGACCGCAGTTGAATCCGCACATATTCATAGCTGTCTTGACAGGTATCGGATTCACATCCGAGAAAAGCATATCGATCAGTTCTATATAATATTTCTGCATGGCAAAACTGCTCTTGAAATCTCCGTCAAGTGCCTTCTTAGCCATTTCATGACTTTCTCTCGGACATATATTTGCAAATACGGATATAACTCCAAGACCGCCCATTGACATGATCGAGAATGTCTGTGCATCTTCACCGCTGTATATATCCAGACCGTCTCCGCAAAGTGCCATTGTCTTTACAAGAGCGGATATATCACCGTTAGCTTCCTTAGCAGCCTGTATATTCGGATGCTTGGCAAGCTCCGCATATGTTTCCGGCTTGATATTGCAGCCTGTTCTTGACGGCACGTTATAAACGATCATCGGGATATGGATACGGTCTGCAATATAGTTATAATGCCTTATAAGACCGCTCTGAGAGGTCTTGTTATAATAAGGCGTAACGGAAAGTATCGCATCTGCTCCAAGTCTTTCGGCCTCTGCGGAAAGCTCTGCTGCAAATACAGTATCATTGCTGCCCGCACCTGCTATAACAGGTACTCTCTTTGCAACTTTATTGACCGTGTATTCGATCACCTGACAATGCTCATCCCTATCAAGTGTGGCAGACTCACCCGTTGTTCCGCAGGTTATTATAGCATCTATACCGTTCTTGATCTGGAATTCGATGATCCTGCCGTACTCGTCATAATTCACCTTGCCGTCTTCATACATCGGGGTAACGATCGCAACACCCGATCCCTTGAAAATATGGTTTGACATAGCAAAACCTCCATGAAAATTTTTATTTTAACTTCAATTATTTGTCCATATATCCCTCTGCACAAAGGAGTTCTGCAAGCAGTACCGCACCGCCGGCTGCTCCACGCAGGGTATTATGTGACATACATACAAATTTGATGGTATACTGTGTATCTTCTCTAAGTCTGCCGATGGACACAGCCATGCCGTTTTCAAGATTTCTCTCGGATTTGATCTGAGGTCTGTCATTCTCCGTGAAATAGTGCAGGAATTTCTTCGGTGCTGAAGGCAGATTCAATTCCTGAGGCTTGCCCTTGTATTCATCCCAATCCTTGATGATCTGCTCCATAGAGGGCTTATTCTCCAGTTCTACAAACACTGCTGCTGTATGACCATCCGTTACAGGCACTCTGATACACTGTGCAGTTATCGACGGTGATTTTGCCTTTACTATTTCTCCGTTCTCGATAGTACCCCATATTTTGAGAGGCTCCTGTTCGGATTTTTCTTCCTCACCGCCAATGTAGGGAATTACATTATCTATCATTTCCGGCCATCTTTCAAAAGTCTTGCCTGCACCGGAAATTGCCTGATATGTGCAAGCCAGAACCTTTGTAACACCGTATTTCATGAGCGGATGTACTGCCGGCACATAACTCTGCAAAGAACAGTTGGATTTTACTGCAATAAATCCTCTCTTTGTACCGAGACGAGCTTTCTGTGAAGCGATTATATCGAGATGATTATCGTTTATCTCAGGGATTATCATAGGTACATCAGGTGTAAATCTGTGTGCGGAGTTGTTGGACACAACAGGGCATTCTGCCTTTGCATATTTTTCCTCCAACGCACGAATATCCTCTTTCTTCATGTCTACTGCACAGAATACAAAGTCAACTTTTGATACAACTTCATCTACGTTGGCAGCATCAACGATAACCATATCTTCCATTGATTTCGGCATGGGTTTCTGTAAAGCCCAACGATTGCCTGCTGCTTCTTTGTAAGTTTTGCCTGCAGAGCGGCTGCTTGCGGCAAGCACCGTAACATTGAACCAAGGGTGATTTTCCAGAAGTGTAGCAAATCTCTGACCTACCATACCTGTTGCACCAATGATACCTACATTATACTTTTTTTCCATAAAATGTCTCTCCTTTAAAGTTTTTATCCCCTTACGACCTTTTGCAAAATAAAAACCGGTCAAAAAGAACCGGTTTTCATCAAAGCACTCAAAAAATCATTCGATAGCTCTCCATCATGCTTTTATGATGACAGCCCCATACCCCTATGATATGCAGCCGAAACAATGTCTGCCACTCACTGTTTCTCGGCAAAAATGCTATTCACAAAGTATCTTGGCTTTCGGCAAGCTCCCCTTCGCTACACGCAGGTTTTTGCACCTCTATCCGGAAAAGATCATACACAAGATTAAATTTTACAAATATCATCATACCACTATCCATGCCGTTTGTCAACTTAATTTATTAATTTTCTTCTGTGACCAATTTCACCCTGAGTGTTGAATTATTTTCATTTTTCAGCACTGTTATACTTTTTTTCGATATTTTCACATCAAGCATATCATTGGCATGGTCGATATAATAATAACACTTATACGGTGACTTATAGAACATCATATTGATATATTCACTGTAGTCCATACTGTCACCGAATTTTATATGAAGATAATGTTCACCATCATTTACTTTTTTAACCATCTCGTTTATTACTGATGCATCCGTATCAACGTCAAACTCGTCTATAAATATTCCCTCTCTGTTATAATAATTCATATTCATAGACGTACACAGCGGTACAAAAAAATTATACCTTGCCTTTGAACTGACATCAACTTCTTTTTCACCTGAACGTATCGTTTTTATATCCGCATTGATCTTATGAGTTTTTATGATATTGTCATTGTCAAGGTTGAA
This sequence comes from uncultured Ruminococcus sp., assembly GCA_902800005.1. Taxonomy (GTDB): domain Bacteria; phylum Bacillota; class Clostridia; order Oscillospirales; family Acutalibacteraceae; genus UBA1213. The sequence goes on from CADCCP010000005.1 coordinate 33,843, forward strand.
ATACTCATATATGATAAATCCGTCCTTGTCGTTGTCGTCCCATGTCGGATCAAGGTGATACCACTCGTTGTTCACTTCCACTACATTCCACATATGCGATACTCCGCCACTCTCTCCTCTGATCGTCAAGCATGGTATACCCGCTTTTGAGAGGAGTATCTGCATTGACTTTGCATATCCCTCACATACAGCCTCTCCCGTAACTATCGCACCGTATGCCGAGAAATACTGCCAGCCGTCTTTTGAGCTTTCGATACCGCTTTTATATTTGCATACACTTAAAAGCCTGTCATGCAGGATCTTTTCTCTTTCATACTCTCCGAGTCCCGATTTGAGTGACATGATTATGTCATCCACTTTCCTGTTAAACAGGTCGATACAATCTGCACACTCTTCTGCCGAAAGCACAGAATAAAATTCCACGATAGTATCTTCATTTGCATACGCATACCCGAACAGATTTTCCAACCAAAATATCTGCGGATTATCGTATATATACGCATTGACTGCTTCTCTTATGTCAGACTCCGACATTCTTTCTCCGCTTATTCTGAGCCTAACAATACGATAACGTCCGTTATCGTCCTTTTCGTTGGAAACAGAATACACGTTCCCGTCTATCTGTTCATAAATATATCTTTTATTTTGACTGTCAAGGGCATCATAGGCATATCTGAGTTCTACGGTTCTGTAGGCGTAGGGCATTTCTGTTGACACTTCCGCACTTATCTCATCATACGCTGTATCATCACTTTCGCCTTTATCATCTATAATAACGGCTTCCATGTCGGAATAACTCTGATCATTTCTCTTTGCGGTGTTTATGATAAGAAAAATGCACGCTGCAAACAACAATATCGCTAATCCAAACAGTATACCGTACAGTATGCCCGACAATATTTTTTTCATAAGGCATCACTTTTTACTTTCTTGATGTACGTTTCTGCTGGCTTTTATTCTGAAGAGCCAACAAACTCTGGCGTGTCTTTTTGAGATTCTCCAAATTCTCCGACAATCCGTCATCTGCTTTCTTCATTATGTTCTCAATATACGAATTAGCAGCATTCCTGATCTTTTCAGCTTCCTCATTTGCCTTGCTCAAGATCTCATCTGCACTCTGCTGTGCATTTCTCGTTATTTCATGACGGTCTGTCAGTTCTTTTGATCTTGCTTCTGCTGCCTGAATGATGCTTTCAGCCTCCTTCTTTGCATCAGCTATGATCTTTGTCCTATCGGCAACTATATTTTTAGCCTGCCTGATCTCCTGAGGGATATTTGCCTTCATCTCAGAGATTATGTCTTTCAGACGGTCTACGTCTCTTACTACCGTTCTTCCGCCTGTCAGCGGCAACGTATATGCATTATCCACCACTTCCTGCAATTCCTCTATCAGCATTTCCATTTTCATCTCGATTTACTCCTTTGCTTGATTCTCAGCATGATCTCGTCATGCACACACTCTGGTACGAACGGCTTTATATCTCCGCCAAGCAATCCGACCTGCTTGACGATACTCGAACTCAAAAACATATTTTCGGGATTCGTCGTCAGAAACATCGTTTCGACTTTGTCATCCAATTTCATATTCGTCAGTGCCATCTGAAACTCATACTCAAAATCCGACACAGCCCTTAATCCCTTTACTATGGCACATGCCCTTTTCTGCTTAGCAAAATCGACCAGTAATCCCTCGAAACCTGCTATCTCCACATTCGGCATATCTGCCGTCGCCTTTTTCAGCAGGTCTATCCTTTCACCTATCGTGAACCATGTCTTTTTATCCATGTTCAGCAGGACTGCTACGATCACCTTATCAAACAACTTAGAGGCACGCCTTATTATATCAAGATGTCCCATCGTTACCGGATCGAAACTGCCCGGACATATTGCTGTCCTCATATTCCCACCACTTCCTTATGTGAATATAAACTTATGACTATTTTACCGTATTCGTACTCTTTTTTCAATACAAAATCCTGTATTTCTTCGGGCATTTTCTCTTCAACAGGGTGTTCACATATCATGATACCACCCTTTTTCATAACTCCGGGCATTTTTTCAAGTGTCTGCATCAATATACCCGTTCTGTACGGCGGATCGATGAACACTATATCAAATTTTTCAGGCGTACCTGTCAGATATGACAGAGTATCTGTATTTTTTATTACAGCATTTTCACTCAGTCCCGTCACTTCCAAGTTTTTCCTTACTATCTCACAGGACTGCCTGCTGTTATCCAGAAATACTGCTTTTGCTGCACCCCTGCTGAGTGCTTCTATGCCCATTTGTCCCGAGCCCGCATATGCATCCAAAAATGTTCTGCCTTCTATGCCGAACTGTATGATACTGAAAACAGCCTCTTTCACAATATCGGTTGTCGGTCTGACATCATTTCCCGAAAGTGTCTGTAATTTTCTGCCCCTTGCCTTTCCTGTTATCACTCTCATTCTATCATTCCCTTTTCAGCATTATTCTACAAAATATCAAAAACCATTTTATCTAAAATCACATATATATTATCAAATAATTTCACCTGATTGTCAAGTGCTTTTTTCATCTTCATGATAATAATTATAGACAGCCTCTGCTGCCGGTCTGTTCATACCCTTCACCTGCATAAGTTCCTCAACTTCCGCTATGCTTATTCTTTTTATCGTCTTAAAATAAGAAAGCAGGGCTTTTGCTCTTTCCGTTCCTATGCCGTCTATCTCTGTCAGACTGCTTGAAAAGACTTTTTTCTTTCTTGCCTGCCGATGATAGCCTATCGCAAATCTATGCACCTCATCCTGTATACTCGATACAAGCGTGAATGCCTGTCTTTTTGAAGTGATAGCTATTTCACCGCCATCACCCGTAATGGCTCTTGTACGGTGGCTGCTGTCCTTCACCATGCCGAACAGCGGTATATTTAATCCGAACTTCTCCAATACAGGTTTGACAGCAGATACCTGTCCCTTACCGCCGTCCAGCAATATCAGATCGGGAAGTTGTCCAAAACCCTTGCCGCTGTCCTTGTCTTTTAAATATTCTTCAAATCTCCTTGTAAGGACTTCATTCATTGAAGCATAGTCATCTTGTCCCACAAAACCTTTTATTTTGAATTTCCTATAACTTTCCCTGAAAGGTCTGCCATTCTTGAAAACGACCATACCTGCTACATTTTCCGTACCCATCAGGTTTGATATATCATACGACTCTATGAACACAGGCACTTTGCTCAGTCCCAAAAGTTTTGCCAATTCGTCAAGTGCAGACAATTCATGCCCTAAATGCCCGTGACTTTGGGCGAGCCGCTCTGCCGCATTTTTTCGGCACATCTCCAATATATCATGTTTTTCTCCCCTTTTGGGATAGGCAAACTTTACTTTCTTCCCTTTTAATTCACTTAACCTCTGTTCCAAAAGTTCGCTGTCCTCAACTTCCCCGTCAAGTGTCACAACAGGCGGTATATTCTCACGCATTTCATAATACTGCATGATAAATTCACGTCTTGCCATCGGCAGATCTGTTTCATCAAAGTTCTTTATAAGAAAATCCTCTTTATCATACAGCCTGCCGTCAGCAAACCTTATCACTGAAAAACAAGCATCGGTTTCCTCTGTCATGACCGCTATCACATCCTGTTCACCGACACCCGTTGCAATGACTTTCTGCTTTTCGGTGATCTTTCTGACAGCCCTTATCCTGTCACGCAGCTTTGCTGCAAGTTCAAAATCAAGAGTTTCTGCTGCTCTTTCCATCTTTTCCGTCATGATCTTTATGGTATCGCTGCCGCCCTTTTTCAGAAACTCTATTGCATTATTTACACTCTCGTTGTACTCCTCAAGAGAGACTTTTCCGCAGCATACTCCGGAACACTGCTTGATATGATAATTCAAACACGGTCTGCCCCTGCCTATATCTCTTGGAAAAACTTTATTGCATGACGGCAAGCCGAATATCTTTTTCGCCTCGTCAACGGCATTCTTCGCATACCACGCACTCATGTAAGGTCCGAGATACTCTGCACCGTCATCCTGCCTCTGCATTTCAAAGCTGATCTTTCTCCATTTGTCATTTGACACCCTTATATAACTGTATCCCTTGTCATCTTTGAGAAGTATATTATATTTCGGCTTGTGCAGCTTTATCAGACTGCACTCCAGAACCAATGCTTCAAATTCGCTTTCACAAAGAATATAGTCAAAATCGCTGACATTCATCACCATCTGTCTGACCTTTTCGGCATGGTTCCTGTCAGAGCCGAAATACTGACTGACACGATTTTTTAGAGCTTTTGCCTTGCCTATATATATGATACTGCCGCTCTTATCCTTCATGATGTACACTCCAGGCGTAAGAGGCAGCTTCATCGACTTTTCACGAAGTTCCTTCAATGTCACACACAAACACCACCCGTATAAAATCAAAAAAGCACCGCTCTCTTTCGATAGTGCGATGCTTTCCTGTGTGCTGTCAAAAAAACGATATTATTCCGAGAAACCTGACTGTACAAGCTTAACGAGACTGTCTACGGCAGCTTCCTCGTCTGCACCGTCAGCCATGACCTTTATGTTTGTTCCGCCGACAATGCCGAGTGACAAAACACCAAGAAGACTCTTTGCATTGACACGTCTTTCCTCTTTCTCAACCCAGATAGAAGATTTGAACTCATTAGCCTTCTGGATAAAGAATGTTGCCGGACGAGCATGAAGACCTACCTGATTCTGCACCATAACTTCTTTGACGTACATAGAAAATCCTCCTCAACAAATAATTTTAAATCCCGACTTGCACACGGCACCTAAAACAGTCCTGTATCAGTGCGATTTATGTGTGCATATTTCTTGGATTGGGATTTTGAAAATCCCAAAATGTCATTTCCAAATTTCTAAAATATGCATATTTACTGTACTTTTGGGTTTGATTAGAGAAAAATAGGTGCTGTATGCAAGTCGGGATTTATAATTTTTAAACCCCTAAACATTTTTCTTGTGCGGAAAGAAATCTCCCGCAGAACATTTTCATGTCTAAGCACATTATAGCACAATTTGTACAATGGTCAACCTTTTTTCGCAAAGTTTGGTTTTATGAACGATAAAAAACCAAGTGCAAGCATTCTGTTTTGTGCATTATGCCTTAAATGTTGAAAAATTTTAGGAGTTGAACGCCATATTTTTCGCTCTAAAAATCGCCATATGAATATATTTTCATTGCTTTTGTATATTTATTCGACACTTGCTATATTTCTTCGACAAAAAAGTCACTTAAATCCGTTTTTTTGTATGATACTACATTTTTTATGAAATTTGTTGAGAAAATTTTATGAACTTAAACAATGATATTTTGCATTTTTTGGACAAATAACACCGTCTTCTCCGTATTTTTTCTGTATTTACATACAAAACACCTGTCTTTTTGTTTACTTTTTCACATTTTTTTCTTTCAACTTCTGAACTATTTTTATGCAAAATATATATTTTTTACTTTTGGCACTATAATCTTATATCAAGATATTTTTGTATCATTAACACTAAAATGACCTTTGTGTTATTTTTCGACATTTTTCATACACTCTTTTATATACGCTTTTTCCTTGTCGGTCAGTTCCGCTTTAGCAAGCATATCCGGACGCAGCTTTGCAGTTATCCTGATCGATTGTTCCCTACGCCACTTTTCAATATTTGCATGATGTCCGCTCATCAGCACTTCAGGCACTTCTTTTCCTCTCCACTCAAAAGGCTTGGTATACTGCGGATATTCCAGCAATCCGTTGTAATGGCTCTCGTCCTCAAAGCACAGGTCATCTGACAAAACTTCGGGTATCATTCTGCTTACGGCATCCGCAAGCACCAATGCAGGCAGTTCTCCGCCTGTCAGCACATAATCACCTATCGAAATTTCTTCATCAATATATTCATCGATGACTCTCTGATCGACACCTTCATAATGACCGCACAATAACACAATATTATCCATTTTGGACAGTTCTTTCACTCTTTCCTGTGTCAAAACTTTACCTTTTGGTGACATATATATAAAATAAGGCTTTTTGTCGAGTTTCCTGCATATATCCTCAAAGCACAGTACAATAGGCTCGGCTTTCATGAGCATTCCCATGCCGCCTCCGTAAGTGCTGTCATCAACTCTCTTGTGCTTGTCAAATGCATAGTCTCTGAGTTGATGGCACTCAAATTCAACTGTACCTTTTTTTCTTGCCCTGCCTATCACGCTTTCATTCAGGAAGCTCTCACACATCTCCGGAAACAGCGTTATTATATCAATTCTCATCTTCAAATATACCTTTCATGGCAAATATCTTTACATATCCGCCGTCTGTATTCTTTTCCTTTACAACGTCGGGTATAACAGGCACATAATATTCTTTACCGTCTTTTTCCACCTGATAAACGTCATTTGCACCTGTCTTTATTACATCAGTGATAATGCCGTACTCCGTACCGCTGTCAACATCAATTACTTTCAAGCCTATCAGATCTTGAACAAAATCGGCACCTTTGGGAAGTTTCGCATCATCTCTGTTCATATACAGCACCATTCCACGCATGGTATCAGCCTGTTCAACACTTGTCACTCCATCAAATAAAATTATCCCCATATTTTTATGAACTTTTGAGGAGATGACTTTCATTTCCGTACCGTCCTTCTTGTACAGTCTTTTAAATCTGCACAAAAAATTTGCACTGTCACACCATGCTTCTACTCTCACTTCACCTTTCAAGCCATGTGTTCCGACTATCTTTCCTATTTCGAGAAACTGCTTTTTCATTATAATTCCCCCTAATATATTATACACCGAAAATGCAAAAAGGAGAAGTCCAAACTTTCAGACCTCTCCCAACGCAATTTTGTTGATTTTTAATAAAAATGAGAGTTTATTCGATTTCCACCTGAATTTTCTCGTCATTTTTTGCGGCAGCGGCACGCATTACTGTACGGATAGCCTTTGCGATCCTGCCCTGCTTGCCGATAACCCTGCCCATGTCGTTCTCGCTGACATGAAGGCGATATACAATGACACCCTCGTCATTTTTTTCATCAACCGTTACCTCGATAGATGAAGGATCATCAACAAGTCCCTTTACGATCGATACCAAAAGTTCTTTCATTGCCGGCTACCTCTGTCAGATGATATTGTTCTTTTTAAGAAGTGCCTTTACGGTATCTGTAGGCTGTGCACCGTTTGCGATCCACTTCTTTGTTTTCTCAACGTCTACTTTGAACTCTGACGGCTCAACAAGGGGATTGTATGTACCGATCTCCTCGATGAATCTGCCGTCACGGGGATACCTTGAATCTGCAACCACTACACGATAAAAAGGTGTCTTTTTTGCACCCATTCTGCGAAGTCTGATTTTTACTGCCATTTGATTTACCTCCAAAAAAATTTTTTATATATTTCATCGGCTCTGCACCGTTGAAAACTCACTTATCTTTTCTTTTTCTTCTTTTTATTCTTGCTGTCGAGCCTGCCGGGATTAAGCGGCATCCCTGCCCCCATATTTACTCCTCCGAGTCCCGGCAAAACGGGCATATGCTTTCTTTTGCCGTTTTTGCCCCTTGCATTCATGGTTTTCATGAACTTCTGCATTTCAGCAAACTGCTTCATAAGGCGGTTGACATCTTCAACTTTCATTCCGCTTCCTGCTGCGATCCTGCGTTTTCTCGACGGATTTATTATATCGGGGTGTTCCCTTTCCTGCTTGGTCATAGATGAGATCATAGCACCTATCCTGTCCATCTGTCTGTCATCGAAGTCCATATCTTTTATCTGGTCACTGATACCGGGCAATTTGGACAGTATACCCTTAATCGGTCCCATCTTCTTTATCTGCTGAAGCTGTTCATACAAGTCATTCATATCAAACTTATTCTGTTGGAACTTGCGAGCCATTTCTTCGGTTTTTTTCTGATCAAGGCGATTTTCCGCATCTTCTATGAGCGTCAATATATCGCCCATACCCAAAATTCTCGAAGCCATTCTGTCCGGATGGAAAACCTCTAAATCATCAAGTTTTTCACCGATACCTGCAAATTTGATAGGCTTGCCTGTGACAGCCCTTGCAGAAAGTGCCGCACCGCCTCTTGTATCGCCGTCAAGTTTTGTGAGTATCAAACCGCTTATATCAAGCAGTTCATCAAACGACTTCGCTACATTAACAGCATCCTGACCTGTCATAGCATCGACTACAAGCAATATTTCATTTGGCTGAACGGCTGATTTTACCTCTTTCAGCTCATTCATGAGCTTTTCATCTATGTGCAAACGTCCTGCCGTGTCAAGTATCACTATATCATTGCCGTAATCTTTAGCGTGTTTTACGGCATTCTCGGCAATAGTAACAGGATTTTCCTGTCCCATCTCAAATACTGCCACACCCGCCTGATTTCCAACGACCTTCAACTGTTCGATAGCGGCAGGTCTATATATATCACACGCTACAAGCAACGGTCTGTGTCCCTGACGTTTGAGCATTTTACCCAATTTTGCACTGTGAGTCGTTTTACCCGAACCCTGCAAACCGCACATCATAATAATTGTAGGCGGCTTGTTAGCAAAATTTATCCTTGTTTCTTCCGAACCCATCAATGCCGTGAGTTCCTCATTAACAATTTTTACAACCATCTGTGCAGGTGTAAGACTTTCCATAACATCCGCACCTATTGCACGTTCCGTAACTTTACCGGTGAAATCCTTTGCGACCTTGTAGTTTACGTCCGCTTCCAAAAGTGCAAGCCTTACTTCACGCATAGCATCCTTTACATCGCTTTCTGTCAGCTTGCCTTTATTCCTCAGTTTCTTGAAAGCCGCACTGAGTTTCTCCGACAATCCCTCAAATGCCATCTCTCACACCCCTTTTTCAATTCATAATTCATAATGCACAATGCATAATTATATTATTTCATCAAGTTTTTTAAGTTCATTCAATATACTCTTGATACTCTCATTTATAATATCAGAACGATATACCTTCATATTTTTTTCATCTATTGTATCAATATTTTTACGTATTTCCGCAAGGCTTTCTTTCAGCATACCGGACTTTTTTATAAGTCCCAATTTTTCCTCAGCCTCAAGAAGTATCGTTTCACTGCGTTTGATACTGTCACGCACTCCCTGCCTTGAAATACCCGTATTTTCGGCTATCTCCCCAAGCGACAGGTCATCATCATAATAATACTCTACCGTTTCACGCTGTTTATCCGTCAGCAACATTCCGTAATAATCAAGAAGTGTCGATATTTCCAAATTTTTCGCCATTTCTTAACCCTCCGTTTCACTGTAAAGCATTATCCTTTACACCTGACACATTATACTATACCCTTTTCATTTTGTCAAGCGAATTTTTAAATTTCATTGACCGGCATCAATTTCAATGATATAATTTAACAAATTTACATTTGAAAGGAGTTTTTTTCTATGACAAGAATTATGTTTGTATGTCACGGCAATATTTGCCGAAGTCCTATGGCTGAATTTGTAATGAAGAAAATCGTCAAAGATGCAGGTATGGAAAATATGTTTCACATAGAGTCCTCTGCAACGTCCACCGAGGAGATAGGAAATCCCGTTTATCCGCCTGCAAGAAAAATCCTTGCCGAACACGGTATCAGGTGTGACGGCAAGTTTGCCCGTCAGATAACTCTTGATGATTACAGGAATTTTGATTACATAATCGTTATGGACTACAACAATATCAGAAATCTCAACAGAATTATCGGTTCTGATACAGATAACAAAGTTCACTTGCTCATGCACTACACCGGATATGAAAAAGGCGTTGCCGATCCGTGGTATACAAGAAATTTTCAGGCAACTTGGAAAGATGTAAATGAAGGCTGTCAGGCTCTTTTTAGATACATTCTTAAAAATCTCCGTATTGACTAAACGACTTTTATGTGATAAAATAATTACAACTTAAATTCCACAAGGAGATGTTTTTTTATGAAATTACATAAGAAGATAATAGCAACTGCTTTGGCACTCTCTGTTGCGGCAGGTTCAGCTTTGTGTGCTTCGGCTGCCGGAAATGATGCTGCAGAACCCACACCTTCAACGACCGTTGTACAGCTCCATAAATTCGACTCTGTCCGCACGATCATATCCAGACTTCTTAAAAAACCCACTATTGCCCGTCATTCTGCTGTTTATGTTACTGTGAATGATTTCAAATATATCATTCATTTTTCAATCAAAAACGGTCTCACTGCCGAACTTGTAGAATATCACGGAAATGATACGGAGATCACCGTTCCTGAATTTGTCGTTAAAAAAATACCCGTCACAAAAGTATACTCTTTCGGTGAACTTGATGAAAATTACCGTCATTCGGTAAAAACTCTCAATCTCCCCAAAACCATCAAGTCTGTGACAGGTTCAAGTGTCTTTGACCTGTTCGGTCTGGAAAACATAAACGTGTCTACCGAAAATCCCTATATCACCTCCGTTGACGGCGTGGTTTTCAGCAAAGACCTCTCCAAACTCCTCGCTGTTCCGCCTGCAAGGACTTCTTACGATATTCCCGATGAAGTCACAGCCATAGGTGATCGTGCCTGCTACGCTTCCTCGCTTAAAAGCATAACTTTCCCGGAAGGTCTTCTCTCCATAGGTGAATATGCTTTCTTCTCATCGCCTGCACTCAAAGAGATAACTCTCCCCCAGTCGACTGAGACTGTCGGTGACTATGCTTTCGCAAACTGTCCGAACCTTCAAAAAGCTGTCGTTCCGCTTGAAACAGAACTAAGTTACAGCAAGGTCTTTGAAGCTGCTGCCGATAATTTTACAGCATTATCTGCTAATACCGTTACACTCGGCGATGAGATAGTTATTCGCACTTATGAAAGAGATGACAGTTCAACTTATGCTTTCTACTGCAAGCACAGTTCTGACAAAAAATGGCATACCGTACAGAATTTCACTGATATGAATATTGCCGTCATCTGCCCCGACAAAACAGGCGATCACCGCATCTGTGCAAAAATAAAAGCCCCTGACGGCACTGTTGTCAAAAATTACTGTAATATCACGGTCACTGACTGATGTTTTCACTTTTTTATCCAAACTGCTGTATGTCTCTCCAAATCATACAGCAGTTTTTTGTGTATTTTCATTATTGATATTTTTTTAAAAAAGTTTTAAAATTATAGTGACTTTTAACTAATTTTGTGTTATAATTATAAAAATTATATTTCATTTTCCTATTTTTGGTATAATTGTTAAAAACTTATTGCCATATTTCATATTTTAAGGTGGTTCAATGTCGGAAAAAACTATCAATATTGACCGTATGGAACAAGCAGTCGCCTTGTTCGGTACTTTTGATGAAAATATAAAACTGATACAAAATGAATACATGGTATCAGTTGTGTGCCGTGACTCCGAACTGAAGGTATCGGGTGACGTAGAGAATGTTGCCAAAGCCTCCAAAGTGATTGAAAGCCTTTTGGGACTCATCAACAGAGGTGAAGCTCTTAGTGACCAAAATGTGCGTTATTGTATGTCGTTGGTCAACGAGGGCAATGAACAGCGTATCGAACAAATTGCAGGTGACTGTATCTGTATCACTTCAAGGGGCAAGCCCGTCAAGCCTAAAACCATCGGTCAGAAAACTTATTGCAGTGCTATAAGAAACAATACTGTAACATTCGGTGTAGGTCCCGCAGGCACAGGCAAAACATATCTTGCAGTCGCAATGGCTGTCACAGCGTTTCGTGCAAGAGAGATCAATCGCATTATCCTGACACGCCCTGCTGTCGAGGCGGGCGAAAAACTCGGTTTCCTGCCCGGCGATCTTCAAAGCAAAGTTGATCCCTATTTACGTCCCCTATATGATGCATTGTTTGATATGCTCGGTCCCGAAACGTATCAGAAATATGTCGAAAAGGGCAATATAGAAGTTGCTCCGCTTGCCTATATGCGTGGACGAACTCTTGATGACAGCTTCATCATTCTTGATGAAGCCCAGAATACCACCCGTGAACAGATGAAAATGTTTCTGACACGTCTCGGCTTCAACTCCAAAATGGTCATAACAGGCGATATTACACAGATAGACCTGCCCAACGGTGTGCGTTCAGGTCTTAAAGATGCTGTCCGCATTCTCAAAGACATTGATGATATAGATACCGTCATGTTCTCTGCAAAGGACGTTGTCCGCCACAGGCTCGTTCAGGATATTATCAAAGCTTATGACAACTCAACTCATACTTGACTTGTCTTTGAAATATTTTCATAAAGAAAGGATCTTTAATTATGGATAAAATCAAAGTTATCATCACCAACAAGCAAAAAGATGTCAAAATACCCACAGGTCTTAGAATGCTCATCAGACGCTGCTGCAACGCTGTTCTCAAAATGGAGAAATTTGAAGGCTCGGTCGAAGTCAGTGTCACCCTCGTCAACAACAAGCAAATAAGAGAACTCAATTCTATTTACAGAAATATCGACAGAGTAACAGATGTACTTTCATTCCCTATGGGAGAGAACGGAAAATATGATACCGATCCCACTAACGGTGCTAAAATTCTCGGCGACATCGTCATCTCTATGGAAACCGCCATTGAACAGGCTGATCGTTTCGGTCACTCTCTCCAGCGTGAAGTAGGCTACCTTACCGCTCATTCTATGCTCCATCTTCTCGGTTATGACCATGAAGACAACGGTATACAGCGTATCCGTATGCGTGAAAAAGAAGAAAAAGTCATGACCTTGCTTGGTCTGCCAAGTTCTTCAAGCTACGTCATGGACGGGGAATGATCTTATGTCTTTCCTGCGTAGCTTCGGATTTGCTTTCCGCGGAATACTGCATTGCATAAAAAACGAGCGAAACATGAGATTCCATACAGTCGCAGCACTGTATGTTCTCATTTTTGCACGTTTTTTTGATTTTTCAAAAGAAGACTATATCCTGCTCTTTCTCACGATAGGCGGTGTCATATCAGCAGAACTCTTCAACACCGCCATTGAAGACCTTTGTGACCGTGTTTCCAAAGAACATCACCCTCTTATCAAGTCCGCAAAGGACTGTGCCGCAGGTGCTGTACTTGTACTTGCTATTTTTGCCGCCGTTACGGGCATTGTTCTTTTTTGGAACATTAACGGCTTGTTATTAATGTATAATTTCTATATCACTCACCCTGTCAACTTTTTATTGCTGACCGTTTCAGCAGTGCTGTCAATACTTTTCATCATAGGAAAAAGGAAAGATGTCAAATGAAAAAAACCGCTTTTATTGCCATCGTAGGCAAGCCGAATGTCGGCAAATCTTCTATACTCAATAAAATACTGAAACAAAAGATCGCCATCGTTTCGTCAAAGCCCCAAACTACCCGTACACGCATAATGGGGGTTCTGACGGAAAACGATACTCAACTCGTATTCATCGATACACCGGGACTGCACAAGCCCCGAAACAGCCTTGATAAATATATGCTGCGCTCTGTCAGTGAGTCCGTTGCAGGTGTAGATGTCTGTGTGCTTGTCACGGAAGCAGACAAACATATCTCTGAAGAAGAGCTGCAGCTTATCGATAAATTCAAATCCATGAATATGCCTGCCGTACTCGCCATAAATAAAACAGATACCGTTCAGGATAAATCAAAGCTCGCTGTGCAGATCGCTGAACTATCTCAGCTTTATGACTTTCAGAGCATAGTTCCCTGCTCGGCTCAGACTGGCTCAGGTATAGACGACCTTAAACTTGAACTTGGCAAACTTGCCT
>CADCCP010000005.1:47571-53159 GCA_902800005.1 uncultured Ruminococcus sp.
TATGTTTGATGAGGATACCCTCACCGACCAGCCCGAAAGAGTTATAGCAAGTGAGATCATTCGTGAAAAACTCCTTCGTCTGCTTGACAAGGAAATACCTCACGGTTCTGCCGTATTTGTGGAACGCATGAAGGAACGCCCCGATTCAAACATAATTGACATCGATGCCACTATCTATTGCGAGCGTGATACACACAAGGGTATTATTATCGGCAAGGGCGGTTCTATGCTGAAAAAGATAGGTACATATGCCCGTCAGGATATGGAAAAATTCTTTGACTGCAAAATAAATCTTCAAATATGGGTGAAGGTCAAAGAAGACTGGAGAAACCGTGAAGGTATCCTCCGCTCTCTCGGCTACGACCAATCAGACTTTCAATAAAAATTCTCTCCTTTGACAATTTCCCTGCAATATTTTCATCATATCAGGGTATAATATCAACATACATTTATAACATAAAGATATGTTTTTATTAATATTATGCAAAGGAGAGCTGTTTCATGGACGAAAAAACCGCTTGGGAAAACTTCGCCTCTACAGGAAGCGTTTCAGACTATCTCAAATACTGCCAGATCAAAAATCAGACTCGACCAAATAAATTTGAAAATATCTCTTCGGGGGGAACCTATGATGACAACAGAGGGACTGATACTCAAAGAGCAGAGTGTCGGTGAAAGCGACAAGATCGTTACCGTTCTGACAAAAACACACGGCGTTATCCGCTGTTTCAGCAGACGGGCAAAAAAACTTTCGTCTGCCGTTTCTTCTGCCTGCCAGATGATGACCTACTCCCGTCTCGACATATATGAGGGACGGGACAAATACATAATCAACAACGCTCAGGTCATAAAGAGCTTTTTTGAGGCTTTTGCCGATCTTGACAGGCTTTCGCTCGGATACTACATATGTGAGACCGCCATAAAAATGATACCTGAAAATATGCCTTCGGAAGACTATCTTCAGCTTGTCCTGAACTGCCTTTATGCAATATCGGTAAAAACCAAGCCTCTTTATCAGATAAAAGCGGTCTATGAACTGCGTATGATGTTGCTCAGCGGTGTATGTCCAAATATACTTTTCTGCAGTGAGTGCGGTGCATATGAGTCGGACAACGGGCAAATGTACTTTGATCCCTATGAAAATGCAATGTATTGTCCTCACTGCTGTTTCAGAACAGGCAATGCCCCAAAATGTCTTGCCGTTTCTATGGGTTGTATAACCGCTGTACGTTTCTGCATGACCGCTGAACCCAAAAAGATACTCTCTTTCACACTCTCACCTGCTTCTATGCAGGATATGGAAAAATTCTGCGAAAGATTTTTCCTTGCACAAAACGATTTCTACTGTCCCACTCTCGATTTTTACAAAAGCGTTAAGGAACTTAACTGAAAAAGGAATGAAACTATGAATAAAAATTACAGATCTCTCGAACTTGATAAAATACTCGATATGCTTGCTTCACAGACCTCTTTTGAAGATGCCAAAAATCTTGCTTTATCGATAGAGCCGTCTTCATATCTCTTCGAAGTGAACGAGCTTATCAGTGAAACTGCCGATGCACATTCACTTATCGCACGTTTCGGATCACCGTCTTTCGGTAATCTCCATAATATCAACAATTCTCTCAGACGGGCAGAAGCAGGGGCTGTTTTAAATCCCCTTGAACTGCTGAGGGCTGCCTATATGCTCCAGACAATACGTTCTGTTTCCGAATGGCGTGAAAAGTCTGTATCTGTTCAGACTCATCTTGATATGCGTTTCAATGCACTTGTTCCCAACAAGTACCTTGAAACAAAGATCACTTCGTGCATTCTCTCAGAAGACGAGATCGCCGATAATGCATCTCCGACTCTCCTCGCAATACGCAAAAAAATTGCCGCCACTTCTTCAAAAATTCGTGAACATCTCGATAAAATAATCCATTCTTCCTCTATGCAGAAGTATTTGCAGGAGTCCATTGTCACCATACGCAGCGGAAGATTTGTCATACCGGTCAAGGCAGAATTCCGTTCCGCTGTTTCAGGTCTTGTCCATGACACCTCCGCAAGCGGTGCAACTGTCTTTATCGAACCTATGAGCGTCGTTGAAGCCAACAATGATATACGCATCCTCCGCTCAAAAGAGCAGGCTGAAATTGAAAGGATCCTTGCGGAACTCTCTGCAGAACTCTCTGCTTATGCCGATTCCATCTCACAAAGCTATCAGATGCTCACGGAACTCAATGTGATTTTTGCAAAAGCACACCTTGCTTACAAGATGAAGGCCTCTATCCCAGTCATGAATGACAAAGGCAGGATAAATCTGAAAAAAGCCCGTCACCCTCTTATCCCACAGGATAAAGTCGTACCTACAGACATACAGCTCGGTATCGATTTTGATACCCTTGTCATCACGGGTCCGAATACCGGCGGTAAAACTGTTTCTCTCAAAACGACCGGCTTGCTTTCGCTCATGGCAATGTGCGGTCTTATGATACCCGCTGCCGACAACAGTAAACTTTCCGTTTTTGAGAACATACTGTCGGATATAGGTGACGAACAGAGTATCGAACAATCCCTTTCTACATTTTCCTCTCATATGACCAATATCAAGACCATTATCGATATTGCCAATGATAAAAGTCTTATTCTCATAGATGAACTCGGTGCAGGCACCGATCCTGTTGAGGGAGCGGCACTTGCCACAGCGATACTTGAAGCTCTTCGTGCAAAAGGAGCAAAGATCGCCTCTACCACCCACTATGCAGAACTCAAAAGCTATGCACTCGATACACAAGGCGTTGAAAATGCCTGCTGTGAGTTTGATGTAGCGACTCTCCGACCTACATATAAACTGCTCATCGGTATGCCGGGACGTTCCAATGCCTTTGCCATATCCGAAAGGCTGGGTATCGACAAAGACATCGTTGACCGTGCCAAACTCCTTGTATCCATCGAAGATTCAAAATTTGAATCTGTCGTACAGAAATTGCAGGAAACTCAAAGTCAGCTTGATGATAAGATCAAAGAGACCGAAGCTCTGAAACTGCAAATACAGACCGAACTTGACCTTGCCAGACAAAAAAAGGAACGTGCCGAAAAAGAGTATCAAAATCAACTTGATCTTGCCAAAGCTCAGGCTGAAAACATCATTGCAAAAGCAAGGGCTCAAGTTTACGGTGTACTCGATGAATTGGAAGCCATACGCAAGAAAAATGAAATCTCCCCCGAAGAAAAAGCAAAGCTGCGTGCAGATATTCGCAAAATGGAAGAATCTGCCGATCCCGTTCAAAACAGGTCTGAAGAAGCATACGAACTGCCGAGACCGCTCGTTGCCGGCGATAACGTCCTCATATTCGACATAGACAAAAAGGCTGTTGTTATAGAAGTCAGCAAGGATTCCGCTCTTGTGCAGTCGGGTATCATCAAGACTCGTGTACCTCTTTCCAATCTCAGACTTCTCAAAAAAGAAAAGCCTAAAAAACAGACTTCTTCTGTGCGTACCGTCTATAACAATTCCAAGAGTGCTGCAACAGAGATAGATGTGCGTGGCGAAACTGCCATTGATGCGATAATGGCAGTTGATCGTGCCATTGATACCGCCGTCATGCAGAAACTCCATCAAATAACCATCATTCACGGCAAGGGTACAGGATCATCTCAAAAAACATCCCTCTGTCCGTACATTCCGTTTAGGCGTCTTCGGTGAAGGTGATTCGGGTGTTACCATTGCCGAACTCAAATAATCTCAGAAAGTGTGATATGACATGAACAAACGAAGAAAACACGGCTTTCGTACAGGCGTTTTTCTGCTGTGGCTTTTTATTATACTCCTCATTCTCTCCGTCATAGCCGCCGGTATCTGCATTTTCCTTGCTTTTCAGGATGACTACAAAAATAAATACAGTTTCTATCAGAGTGACAATACCCTTATGTATACCGCTCTGAAAGGTGCGGCATTCGGTGAGGACTTCAAGCTGACAGAAACTCAGGTGAACACTTACATAAATGACGAGATCGTTGAAAAAAGTGCTAATATCAAAAATCTCCGTGTCTACTTTGAAAACGGCATTGCAGAGGTCTATGCAAAAGTAAACTATATGGATCATGATTTCGGTCTGTATTCAAAAGCCAATATCTTCCTTGATACCGTTACAAAAAACTTTTCAGTACGTCTCTATGATGCAAAACTCGGTAAACTTCCCATTCCCGATTTTATCATCAAAGATACACTGGAAAAAAATATCCCTCAAACTGAAAATGTGTCTGTCAGGGACGGTGTCATTTATGTCAGTTCATCGTATGACTTCAGAATAGATACCTTTACTTTAAATCTAACTTTTCAAAAATTCGCTGTCGGTAACAAGATGGTGATGTGTCGTACCAACAGTCTTGCTCAGGATGCCGTTGACACCCTTACTCAAGCCCTCAAAACTCCCGAAGGTCGTGAAAAACTTGAAAAACTTTTCAACTTTGCTTTCTCGGAAGACAGTCTTGTTGATCTCGGTCTTGACAGGATAAAGGATGCTATACCAGATCTGCGTGATCTCGACGACATAAAAGATAAGATAATTGACAGATTTACCGATGTTTTCCAATAATTTTCCAGCAGAACAGTATCAAAATACTGTTCTGCTTTTTTATCATAAATTTGTTATTGAAAAGTCATTTTCACTGTGATAAAATAATATAGTTGATTTAATCACTAACTCATGATCGGAGGATCCAATATGAAACTTCACGGGATAAAAATTCCTCATTGCAAAAATACTGCCGACAGTGTACCTGTGCGTATCCTTGTCCCCAAGACCGTTACGATCCCCATGTCAATGCATATAGGTAAACCTGCCGAGATCCTCGTTAAACGTGGTGATACCGTCAAGGTCGGTCAGCTAATCGGAAAAGCTGATGGCTTCATTTCTTCCCATGTCCATTCAAGCGTGTCAGGCACTGTCCGAAAAATCGATCAAATGATCTCCTCAAACGGCTCCAAAGTGGATTGTGCCATCATCGACTCCGACGGTAAACAGGAACTTGCAGACACTGTCAAACCGCCTTTTATCAATGATTTTGACAGCTTTATCAATGCTGTCAGAGAAAGCGGTGTTGTAGGCTTGGGCGGTGCAGGCTTTCCGAGTTTTGCCAAGTTAAAGATAGACGATCTTGCAAGAATACAGACTGTCGTTATCAATGCTGCTGAATGTGAACCCTACATCACTTCCGATACCCGTACCATGCTTGACAAGACCGACTTTATACTTAAAGGCATTTCTGCCATCAAAAAATACATGAACGTAAAAGATTTTGTGATCGGCATAGAGACAAACAAACCTGCCGCCATTCAAAAAATGAATGAACTTGCCGAAAAGGAGTCTTCCGTGAGAGTTCACGTTCTTCCCTCCATGTATCCGCAGGGCGGTGAAAAAGTTCTTGTTTACAACACTCTTAAAAAAATCATTCCTCGTGGACACCTCCCCATTGAAGTCGGCGTTATCGTCATCAATATAACCACTCTTGCTTTCATAGGCGAATACCTTGAAACAGGCATTCCTCTCATTGAAAAATGCATAACTATAGACGGCTCTGCTGTCAAAGAACCCAAAAATGTC
>CADCCP010000006.1 GCA_902800005.1 uncultured Ruminococcus sp.
GTGATAGCCTGTTTTGCAGGCAGTTTCAAGAGTCTCGGTATTGTCGGATATACCCTGATAGAATTTAGAGGAGAGTTTGGAGAACTCTTTCATGTAGGCATATCGGTGGAAAGCGATAAGAGAGCCTTCATTTGCAAGACGTTCATTCCAAACATCAAGGGTATCTTTGAGAGAAATGTCCTGTTGGATTGCTTTCAGCAGGGCATTTCTCTGATTAAGGACTTTTCTGTAACGGCTGAGGAACATTGCATATGAAGGTTTTATCTGACACAAGGCACTGTCTATGAAGTTTCTTCTTTCATCGGGACCGTTTTTAACAAGTGTCAGGTGATTCGGTGAAAAGATCACGGCACAAAAAGAGCCGATGATCTCTGACATATAGTTTTTTTGAATACCGTTAAGAAAGGGGGTACGCCTGTTGTTTTGGATAAGGATTTCAACAGTTTGTTCACGGTTGGTTGAAAAGAAAGATGCCTTGACTTTAGCAAATTTTTGGTCAAAGGCGATCAGTTCTCTGTCTTTTGCACCTCTGAAAGAGCGTCCGCCCGTCAAGAGCCACATAGATTCAAGAAGATTGGTTTTTCCCTGAGCATTGTTGCCGTAGATGATGTTGATGTCAGGGGAAGGGGAGAGGGAGGAATTTTGCAGATTCCTGTAATTTTCAAAGCTGAGGTTTTTTATGAACACTTAAAGCACCTCAAATATATTTCCGTCAAATTCGGCTGTATCGCCTTTACGCATTTTTTTGCCACGCATGGTACATATTTCACCGTTGACCTTTACGGAGCCGTTTTGGATAGCGATCTTTGCCTGACCGCCAGTCTGGAAAACGCCGAGCATTTTTAGCATATTGTCAAGGCGAATAAATTCTTCATTTTCGGGTAGTTTCAGTTTGTTGTCAACCATTTCTCAACCTCACGGGCATGACGAGGAAGATAAAATCATCTCCGTCACTTGGCAGAATGACGATAGGTTTCAAAGAGCCGTTCATTTTGATCCTGACCTCATCAGTTTCGGAGAATTTGAGAGCTTCAAGGATATACTTGTTGTCAAGACCGATCTCGACGTAATTGCCGTTGATCTGAGCTTCAAATTCATCGGTAGCTTCACCTTTAGAGGTATTGCATGAGGTAGTGACGATATTGTTTTCAAAACAGCATTTGATAGGTGTTTTGATCCTGTCTGTAAGTAGCAGAGACATTCTTTCGATGGTGCTGGCAAACATTCTTGTATTGATAAGAGCTTCTGTTGAGAAGGAAGTAGGGATAGTTGCCCTGTAGTTCATGAATTCACCCTCAATGAGTCTTGTTATGATGGTGTATTCGCCTATTAGCATTGTAAGATGTCTTCCGCTTGCACGTATGATAATTTCTTCAATGTCATCTGAGATAAGGTTGATGATCTCCTGAAGGGATTTGCGTGGAACGATGACAGATTTTTCACCTTCATATTTTATTTTTTCTGTTCTCACGGCAAGTCTGTAGCCATCGACAGAGACGATGCTCAAAGTACCGTTTGCCATTTCAAAGAGAGAGCCTTTTTGGGTAGGATTCTCGTCCTTGTCGGAGACGGCATACATAGTTTGTCTTATCATGCTTTTAAGTGTCTTGCCGTCAACGGATATTTTTTCGGGTGAAGCAACGATGGGAAGATCGGGATATTCGTCGGCAGACATTCCGATTATCTTGTATTCGGCTTTGCCGGCAGAGATATGCATAACGAGTTTTTCATCTGCTTCAATGGTAATGAGGTCTTCGGGCATTCTTTTGATGATGTCTGAGAACAGCTTTGCAGTTACGACAATAGCACCTTCTTTTTTTATATGTGCATATATCGTTGTTGTAACACCTATTTCATTGTCATATCCGCAGAGAGTAAGTGTATTGTTTTCAGCCCTTAAAAGAATGCCTTCAAGAATAGCCATACTTGATTTTGAAGAAGCACTTCTTTGAATGTTTTCAACAGCTTTGTTCAATTTTTGGCGGTCACAATTGAATTTCATGCGTTTCAGTCCTTTTTCGTAAAATTTGAAAAATTTTTAAAAATTTGCCCCCTATAATATATCTAATATATAGTAGTAGTAGTAGGGGCGGTTGAAAAGTTGAAAACGTCAAAAAATCCGCTTGCCAAGCGGCTTTGACGGTCTTATTGCTATGTTAATAATATGTTGAATGATGTTGAGAAATTGTTGAAAATTTTTAGCTTTCAACATTTATGTTGAAAGCTGTTGGTGGAATGTTGGGGGAAAAGTTGAAAACTTTGCTTATGGTAAAAATATCCAATTTAAGTTTTCAACCGAAAGTGTTGAAATGTTGAAAAGTTTTCAACCGAAAGTGATGGGTAAAAAATTACCCCTGTTGAGATTGTTGAGAGATCATCTGTCACGGATATTTTTGATAATATCCTCGACAGTAGCTTTAAGTTTAGGGTCTTTGGTCATATTTTTTTCGATTTGTTTGATAGCGTAGACTATAGTAGAGTGGTCACGGTTGCCGAATTCTTCACCGATGAGGTTCATAGAGAGGTCTGTTATTTCCCTGACGGCATAGATAGCGATTTGACGGGCATTGGAGATGTTGGAGTTTCTTTTTGAGGAGCGGATGTCATCGCTTGTGATGCCGAAGGTACGGGCGACTTCGTCAATGATTTTTTCAACAGTGAGGGGTGGTGGCTGATCGTTGTTGAGGATGTCGGAGATGGTTTTCTGAGCGACATTGATGGTAACTTTTTCACCGTAGAGTTGGCTTTGGGCTTTGAGTTTCTTGACGACACCTTCAAGCTGACGGATATTGGTTTTGAGACGGGTAGCTATGTATTCGATGACATCATCGGGCAGGTTCATTTCAAGGAGTTCTGCCTTGCGTTTGATGATGGCGATTCGTGTTTCGAAGTCCGGGGGCTGTATGTCGGCGATAAGTCCGGATTCAAAACGGCTTTTGAGTCTGTCTTCAAGAGTTTTGATCTCTTTCGGGGGGCGGTCGGAAGTCAGGACGATCTGGCTTTTTGCTTCATAGAGGGTGTTGAAAGTGTGGAAAAATTCTTCCTGAGTAGATTCTTTTCCGCCTATGAACTGGATGTCGTCTACCAAGAGGACATCAGATTTTCTGTATTTGTTTCTGAAGTCACTTGCGGAGTTGAGGCGGATAGCCTCGATAAGTTCGTTGGTGAAGTCATCGCCCTTTACATAGATGATAGTTTTTTCCGGATTAGTCCTGTGGATCTCGTTTCTTATGGCGTAGAGAAGATGAGTTTTGCCGAGACCTGAGTTTCCGTATATGAAAAGGGGGTTGTATGAGCCGCCGGGATTGGTTGCGACTGCAAGAGAGGCAGCGTGTGCAAATTTGTTGGATGAACCGACGATAAATGAGCTGAACGTAAACTCATAGTCAGCATCAACGGATATGTCGGTCTGTTCGGGTTCACGGGTCACGATCTCATCGGGTACGGTAAAGCATATTTGTATTCCCTCACCAAAGACACTTGCAAATGCATCATTGAGCAGTTTCATATATCCTCTTGTCAGTGTCTGCCTGTGGAATTCGGCAGGTACCATGAGGATCGCTTTTCCTTCGGCAAAATCGAGTTTTACGGGTTCGATCTTGCTGATCCATGTCTTGTAGGCGACTTCTGTCAGATTTTGACGGCAGTATTCGCATATAATGCCCCATGCCTCTTTGAATGAATCCATATATATTCCTCCTGTTTTAAAAATTTTTTCAATGCACGCACGGCAGTTAAATGGAGTTACGACTTTTACATCTTGTTTCAAGATGACCAAATCTTTTATTATCAGGCGTGGATAGCCCTCTTGTCAGCAGGGGATACCGCTGCACTCCGCCCCTGCTGCCGATTTTATGTCTTGTTTGTCAATGACAAACGTATAGGGAGCAATTAATCCCACCGTCTTCCGAGGTGTAGGGATACTTGCTTACTAAGTTGAAGAGTGCTGTATCCGTACAAAAAATACTTTCATGCCGTATACAGATACCTATTCAATTATATTATAACACAAAATATGAAAAATTCAAATAGTTTTTAACAATTTGCGGTTGAAAGTTAAAAGAAAAGTTGAAAAAATCCCTTGACAACACAAAAATATCATGTCATAATTATGAAAAATATTTTATCGGGGCGATGAAGGTGATCTATATAACGGGAGATACTCACGGTGAGTTCAAGAGATTCAAAAATAAGTTATTCAGTGCGAATGAAAATGATACAGTTATAATATGCGGAGATTTCGGCGGCTTGTGGGACGGCAGTCAGAAAGAAAATTATTGGCTGAAATGGCTTTGTGAAAAGCCGTATAAAATTTTGTTCTGTGACGGAAATCACGAAAATTATGATATGATAAAAAAATTTCCTGTTGAAAACCTGTTCGGCGGAAAAGTCCATAAAATTTCGGATAATATCTATCACCTGATGCGTGGTGAGATGTTTGAGATAGAGGGAAAGAAGATATTTGTAATGGGCGGTGCAAGATCACATGATATAAGTGACGGGATACTTGATCCGTCGGATACTGATTTCAACATCAAAGAAAAAATGTTGATAAGGCGTGGAAAATATATGTATCGTGTCAAAGGTGTATCATGGTGGGAAGAAGAAATGCCTTGTGATGAAGAATTTGCCCACGCTCTCGAAACTCTCCGAAAAAATAATTTTGAGTGCGATCATATAATTACTCATGACTGTCCGTCGTCTGTTCAGAAAATTCTCATAGATGAATATGTTGACGAAAAGAAAAGATCACAGTATTCCTGTGATAAGCTCAATGAATTTTTTCAGGATATTTCTGAAAAATGCCGTTTTAAAAAATGGTATTTCGGGCATTATCACCTTGATGCAGACCTCTGTGAAAAATACAGGCTCTTGTATGAATATATATTTGAACTCGGTGATTAAAAAAATAAAAAAAATGTATAAAAAGCATTGACAAACGGCATGAGATATGATAATATTATTCATGCAAGTGGTCCGGTAGTTCAGCTGGTTAGAACGCTAGCCTGTCACGCTAGAGGTCGACGGTTCGATCCCGTTCCGGATCGTCAGTGAACTCTCTCTATGGAGAGAGTTCAACTGCTTTATGGATTGAGGTGCTGATATAGCTCAGTCGGCAGAGCGCGTCCTTGGTAAGGACGAGGTCGTCAGTTCAAGTCTGATTATCAGCTCCAGAAAGCACCCGAGAGATCGGGTGCTTTTTTGTTGCCTGAAACATTGATGTTTACCGGACTTTTGAGATTTTGTACATAAGCCTGCGTTTGAATTTGTGAAATAATTTAACATACATATATGTGCAATACGCTTACAAAACAGTGATCTGGTCGTAAACTGTTCATATTGCCCTGAAAGTGGAGGGGGCTGAGAGAACATATATACCGAGAATATCAAAAATTTATGCAGTGAAATTAAGTCGAACTCACGTTAGAAAGTCCCTTGTTTTTTTGAATTCTTATGATCTACAGAACAAGGCAGTATGCCACATTTGGTGACATACTGCCTTGTTTTTATTTCAGAGTTTTTCTGACGGGATCATTTCACTGTTACGACGAAATATTTCTTTTCTACAACGCCGTTTGTATCCTGAACTTTGATGCAGATGTCATAGTTGACTGCTGTATTAGGCTTGATGGATACAGTGTCATTGACAGCGAATTTCTGCTTTTCAACCCAGTTTGCATCGCTGGATTTTTTGTAGTAGAAGGCGTAGGTGTAAGGAGCGGTTCCGCCTGTTGCAGAACCCTTCATTGTGATGTTTCCGCCGAAAGTGATAGATGACTGCTCGTTAGCGGAGCCGTTGACGGTAGAGGTGTTCTGGATACCTGCAACGCATTCAAAGTTGAGGTATTTCTTGACGATAGTACCGCTGCCGTCCTTTACTTTTACGCATACGTTGTATTTTGCGACTTTTGACGGTTTAACAGTAACTTTTGTATTTGTGGTAAAGTTCTGTTTTGTCACCCAAGAGGTGTCTGTATCCTTCTTGTAGAGGACTGCATAGGTGTAATCTCCTCTGCCTCCGTCTGCCTTGACGTTGACGGTAAGTGAATTGCCGAGTACGACCTTTTCGGAAGCGAGAGTAGAAAGGTTCTGGAGAGCGTTCTGATCAGCACCTACTTTGACGTTGACGATCTTTTCAACGATAACGCCTTTTGCATCTTTGGCTCTGACGCATATCTCATAATCGGCAGCCTTTGAGGGAAGAACAGATGTTTCGGTATTGGAACTGAAATTCTGTTTTGTTACCCATGAAGTATCGGTAGTTTTCTTGTAGAGGACGGCATATGTGTAGGGAGCAGTACCGCCTTCTGCCGAAGCCTTGATATTGACTCTTTCGCCGAGTGCTATCTGTGTGGGTTCTACAACAGAAGTGTTCTTGAATTCAGACTGTACAGGCTGGTCGTCAGTGACAGCTAAATTATAGTATTCTTTTGCAACTGTGCCTTGTGCATCTTTTACTTTAACGCATATCTGATAATAGCCTGCTGCCTTGGGAGCGAAGGAAGCTGTTGCAGAAGAGGAGAATCCGGCAATAGTCGTCCAGTTCTTCTGAGAGAATTCTCTTGAGTAGTAAGCGTAGGTATATGAGCCTTTGCCGCCTGTAGCGGAGGCTTTTACGGTCACTTTTTCACCGACCTTGATGGTGTCGGCACTGAGGGATGAGGTGTTGGCAAGAACGCCCGTAACGGTTGCAGTCAATGTCTTTGCAGCGGTCTTTCCTGTGCTGTCCTTAGCAGTGATACGAAGATTGTAAGTACCCTCTGCTTTGGGAGTGAATACGGCTGCAGCGTTTGCGGAGTAGTCTTTGACAGTCGTCCAAGCAGTTGCAGTTGAGAGTTTCTGCTCATACTTATAGGTCACATTGCCTTTGCCGCCTGTTGTATTGCCGAGCATGACGATGCTTTCACCGAGTGTAACGGCACTTTCTGCAAGTGAAGAGGTGTTTGCAAGTGCAGCATTTACTTTGAGTGTGAAGAATTTCTTTTCTTCAGTGTTTTCGGTGTCTTTGACTTTTACGCAGATGTCATAATCGCCTGCTTTTTCGGGAGTAAATGTCGCAGCAGCGGTTGTGCTGTAAGCTGAAAGTGTTGTCCAGTCGGAAGCGGATGACAGTTTATAGAGGACACTATATTTTACTGTGCCGAGACCGCCGTAAGAAGAACCTGTTATTGTAACAGAATCACCGAGTACGATGTTATCGGAAGAAACTGTTGAAGAGTTGCCGAGTGCGGGGTTGACAACAACATCACAATAAGCGGTCTTTCCGTCGGTGATTGAAGCGGTTATCTTTGCATAACCTGCCGCAACAGCAGTTACTTTTCCGTTTGAAACCTTAGCAACTGTGGTATCGCTTGAAGTCCATTTAACAGTTTTATCGGTAGTTCTTTCGGTATCTATAGTTGCTTTCAGAGTAACGGTCTTTCCGACAGTTGTTTTTACAAGTGACTTGTCCAGAGAAATGCTGTTGGGGAGCTTGTTGAAATTAACGTCGAAATAGTTTGCATACCATTCGGCATAGCTGCCCTCATAGCCGGAGATAGTCAGATCGGGGAATTTCTCATAGAAGTTGCTGCCTATAGAAGTAACGGTTGCGGGGACAGTAATATTTGTAAGAGAGGTCATGCCTTCTGTAGAGAAGCTGATCTCTTTCATAGTGCTTGGGAATACGATACCCGTGAGATTTGCACAGTTTTTGAAAACTCTGTTGTCCTCAACAGAAGTAACGCCTTCGGGAATGGTGTAAACGCCCTTTTTAGCATTGGGAACATAGCATATTTTCTTCATGTCCTTGCTGTAAACAACGCCGTCAACAGTCTTGTAATTCAAGTTTGTGTCGGCAAAATTGACAGCCGTAAGACTTGCACAGTTCTCAAATGTATAGTCAAGGTCTACTGTATTAAGATAGTTTTTGGGGAAGTTGACGACAGTTATATTTTTTGCATCCTTGAAAGAACGTTCGTAAACTTCATTTACGCTTGCAGGAACATTGTAAACACCTGTTTTTGCACCGGGTACAAAGACGATCATTGTAACGTTCTTGTTATAGAGAATACCGTTTACTGTCTTGTAAGTGGGGTTGTTTGCAGGTGCATTTATAGCTTTGAGTTTCGGGCAGTTCTCAAATTTGTAGTAGCTGTTGAAATCATTGAAGTTTGTTGACAGATTGAGAGTTTCAAGATTCGGGCAATTTTTAAGTGCCTCATCTCTGATACGTCCCTGAGAGATGATATTTTCGGGGAGAGTGATAGTTGCCACACCTTTGGGGATAGCATAGATAATATCTTTTGCAAGGTTCATCATCATGCCGTCAACAGACTGTGCTTTTGTATTGTCTTCCGAGATGACAAATTCGGTGATACTCAGTACATTGTCAAACAGGCTGTCCCAAACTTCCGTAGCTGCGGGAATAGTCAGTTTCTTAATGCCCGTACAGTTGTTGAAAGCATACTGACCGTCAACTTTTGTAACGGTTTCGGGGATAGTAATGTCACCTGCATAGGCATCAGGAACTTTATAAAGTCTTGTTTTATCCTTGGAGTAGAGAATGCCGTTTTCGGAAGCATACCACTGATTGTCCTCATCAACATTGATAGCTTTAAGTGACGGATTTTTGATGAAGTTGTTGCTGGGGTTAAGGTATCTCATGGTATTGGGAACGTTGATCTCCGTAATACCCTGACAGTTTTGGAACGCATAATAATATGTGTCGCTGAGAGTATCGGGCATTGTATATGCACCGGCTTTATTTTTCGGATAGAAATAGAGGTATGTTTTAGTCTTGTTGTAGAGAACGCCGTCAACTGAACTGAAATTGGTGTTTGTGGAGGGAACATTCACTGCATCAAGATTTTTCATATAAAGGGTGAGGTCATTCGAATTGAAACTGCGTGTATTCTTACTCAGATTCAATTCTGTAATGCTGTTGCAGTATTCAAGTGCATCGCTGTTGATAGTTTCCGCTGTATCGGGGAGAGTGATAGCACCCTTTTTGGCTCTCGGACAATATATCATACTTTTCTTGTCCTTTGAGTATACTACGCCGTCAACGGACGAATATCTTGTATCATCTTCATCAAAGGTGATGGATTCAAGGGTATTGCCGCATTTATTGAAGATACCTGTGAAACTGGGGGTTTTGCTTGTAATGATACTTGAAGGGATATGAATGCTCTTTATGCCGCTTGAATGTTTGAGAGCGGTGTCATTTATCCATAAAGTACCCT
This sequence comes from uncultured Ruminococcus sp., assembly GCA_902800005.1. GTDB lineage: Bacteria > Bacillota > Clostridia > Oscillospirales > Acutalibacteraceae > UBA1213. The sequence goes on from CADCCP010000006.1 coordinate 9,225, forward strand.
TTTTGAGAACGACATTTTCGACTTTGCCCTTTACGGCATAGACAACACCGCCGAAATATACGATACCATCGGGCTGCAAGTCCATCCAGCCGCTTGCATCAAGGGCATGATCTTCAAGATAGATATACTGATTGGGTATATTATAGAAGTTGACAAGGCTCGGTGTATTGTAGAAAGCCTCGTTGTCGATTCTGTTGAGTGCTTCACCGCAGTATACGTTTTTCAGTGAAATACAGTCTTTGAAAGCACTGTTGTAGATACGCTGCAAACCGCCTGTGTGTACTTCTGTCAAAGCGGTACAGCCTCTGAAAGAGTTGCTGTCGATGTATTCGATATTTGATGGGAATGTCACGCTTGTAAGACTTACGCAGTTCTGGAATACATTATAGCCGATCCTTTTCAGCATATCATTGAAAGTAACGCTTGTGAGTGAACGGCAGTCAAAGAAAGCATGACTATCGATATATTCAAGGCTTGGCGGACAAACAAAGCTTTCCAAAGCCGAACAGTTGCAGAATGCCTGATAGTTGATACCCGTCAAAGCGGAGTTTTCGCCAAAGTTGACGGTTTTCAGATTTCTGCATGAATAGAAAGCAGAGTTGTTGATTTTTTCAACTTTGTCGGGAATGGTTATTTCGGTGATGTTGGTGTAGTAGAAAGCCTCACTCGGAATGTTTGACATACCCTGTGAAAGAGTGACGGAAGTTACGCCGTGACAGTGCTTGAAAGCATAGTTTTTCAATTCGGTCACGGTATCGGGCAGTACGACCTTTGTCATATTATAGCATTCTTCAAATGCAGACTGACCGATAGAATACAGACCTGACGGGAATGTTACGTTTTTCAGATAGTAACATCTGTAAAAGGCAGCGTCACCGATTTTTTTAAGAGTGGACGGAAATTTGACAGAGGTTATTTTTGATTCTCTGAAAGCGTTGTTGCCTATTTCTTCAACAACGGTGTCTGCAATTTTCGAGGGTATCGTGACATCAAGGTTTGAACCTAAGTACTTCACGATAGTGACAGTACCCTGACCGTTGATCTGATACTCATAGTCACCCTCAGTGATGGTGTTGGCGGCACTGACAGTGAGGTTTGTACCGAGCACATCACCGACAGCGGTGCAGACACCTGTGCCTGCGACCATAGCAATTGCCATAGCACCGGCAAGGACTTTTCTCAAAATGTCTGATTTCATTTTGAACTTACCTCCTAAGATAAATATTTCGCCAAGTGAGAAAATACGGCATTTTTCCGATCACTCACCTGTGTTTTCAAGCACAATTATAACACATTGATTAATTATTTTCAATATAATATTTTCAAAAAAGCTGTCGGTGCTTATTGTAATTTTGTGTATATTGAGTTATAATTAATGAAAATTATTTTTATTTGGAGGAGTAAAAAATGCTGAAAAAAGGTGAACTGGTCTCTTACAGACCGGATATAAAAGTAGTGGACTGCACATTGAGAGATGGGGGACTTGTCAACAATTTTTATTTCAGTGATGAGTTTGTGCGTGACCTGTACAGGACGAACCTCAAGGCAGGCGTGGACTATATGGAGTTCGGATACAAGGCTGACAGGGAGATGTTCGACACAGAAAAATTCGGAAAATGGAAATTTTGCAGTGATGACGATATAAGGGAGATCGTTGGGGACAATACCGGCGGTCTGAAAATATCCGTCATGGCGGACGTTGGCAGGACGGATTTCAGGCGTGACATCGTTGATAAGTCTGACAGTCCCGTTGATATGATAAGAGTGGCAACATATATCCATACGATACCTACAGCACTTGAAATGGTGGAATACTGTCATGACAAGGGATATGAAACAACTATCAATATAATGGCTATATCGAAGGCAAATGACAGTGACCTGAGTGATGCTCTTGAGATAATCGGCAGGAGCAGTGTGGATACGATATACCTTGTAGACAGCTACGGCTCGCTTTATCCTGAGCAGATGAGGAGATTTGCACAGAAATATCTGGAATATGCCGACAAGTACAATAAAAAAATAGGCGTACATACCCACAATAATCAGCAGCTTGCATTTGCCAATACCATAGAAACATTGACGATGGGTGTCAGCTACCTTGACAGCACTGTCAGCGGTATGGGCAGGGGTGCAGGCAACTGCTCGACAGAACTGCTTCTTGGTTTCCTGAAAAACCCCAAGTACCATATCACCCCCCTTCTGAATTTCATTGAACAGCATATCGACAAACTTAAAGCCGACGGGATCGTATGGGGATATGATATACCGTACCTCCTTACAGGGAGAATGAATCAGCATCCCCGTGATGCTATACAGTTCATCGCCGACAACCGCTCTGACTATGCAAATCTCTACCGCTATCTCTACGACAAGGACAGCTTCTGAGTACGATCGTGCATCTTAATTGTTAACTGTTTGTTACAGGTGGGAATGTTTTTAAAGAAATTTTAACAAATTTGAACGAATTATGAACAAAAATAAAGTTTGTTCATAATTCGTTAATAATTATTTTTACTAAAAAATGTTAAGATGTGTAATGCAAATTGAATAAAAACCGCTCAAAATAAGTGAAAAACCGCTCTTTTAACGTCATAGTGCACAAAAAATACGGAATTCTTTTTATGAAATAAATTTAAAAAAAATTAAAAAAACTATTGACATTTTGTTAATAAAGAGTTAATATATATTCAACAAATGAACACGGTGTTCAACCCTTCAGGATATTGTGTTCAAAAAAAATATTTTTAAGAAAGAGGTAGTTTATTATGACTCTCAGACAGAAAATGCTCGCTAAGCAGAGCAAAAAAGGCTTCACCCTCGTTGAACTCGTAGTTGTTATCGCAATCCTTGCAATCCTCGCTGCTATCGCAATCCCCGCAGTTGTAGGTATCATCGACAACGCTCAGAAATCAGCTAAGAGATCAAACGCTTCTGAACTCGACGGTGCTGCTAAGAAACTTTATGCAGGTGTAACAGCAGGTTCTATCACAAAGGAATCTCCTAACAACGAACTCGGCGGTATCGCTGCTGCTAAGTCTTCTATCCTTCCTGCTCCCACAGATTCAACAGTTACAAAGAGATCAGCTGCTAATGTTCTTACACTCCAGAACGCTATCGACTATGCAGGTCTTGCAACAACATTTGCAAAAGAGAACACCGCTGACTATGCATTCAGCACAAAAGACGGCACAATCGTTTATATCGACCAGAGTGATACAACAACATTCGGTACTGTAGATGGCAACGGCAAGTCCGCTTATGTAACAGCTGCTGCTAACAGCAGAACTACTTATGCTGATGCAAGTGCTCGTTATCAGGCAGTTGATGGTAGCTGGGGAACAAGACTCGGCGTTGTTTACGGTGCAGGCACATTTGCTCCCGCTACTGCTGGTACTGCTTCTAAAACATCTTGATCTGAATGGTTGAGATCGATACTTAACTTATGATTATGAAACCCGTGACAGCTTGCTGTTGCGGGTTTTTTGTTACTTACGGCATTTGTGTGCAATATGCATAACAGGTGCTGTTTATTTTTGTCGGAAATACATGGATTTTGAAATAATAAACGAAATATAAGGTTGATTTTACTGCTATATGCACAAATTGCACAAATTATGAGTTTTTACAAAATAAACATTGAAGTCTGAATATTTTTGTGATAAGATAATAAAGAGAAATTATAATTGTCAGTAAAACTGATGATTTGTTGCTAAAAAAATTTTTTAAGAGTGTGGTGTGTTTATGAAATCAGTAGCTACTGTTCTGCAAATTACTCGTGGTCTTCTCATACTCACTCCGTCTGAGTATGAAAAGTCGGACGGCGGTTTGCAGATTAAATCCAGAAAGGGAAACGCAGGCTCCGCAACTGTATTCAATGTTCCTCAGGTCTTTGAACTCAATGACTCACTGAAGGAGCGTCCCTATGAAAAGTCGGAAGAACTTGCGGCTTTCGTCAAACGCTGTGCAGAAAGCGTACAGATGGAACTCGGTGACATCTTCCTGTGTATCGAGGAAGAAGATATCCTTATTACAAAGGAATATAAGCACCCTGTTGCAAAAGATAAGCTCCTGCCGACATTCGCCCGTGTGGAAGCAGAAAACGTACTCCATGCAGATGTTGCAAAATATACAGTCCTTAACTTTGAGTACGGTCAGCAGTACGGCAAGGCGAGCAAGACCGAAGACGTTTCCGCTTCACTGTTCGCTATGAATACGGCTCTGCTTACCGATATTCGTGCAAATTTTGAGGCGGCAGGTCTGCATATAGTCAAGATCGCTCCGCCTATCGCCGGTATGCTCTATACAGCTAAAATGGACATCAACTCCGCTACAAGAAGTATCGCTCTGCTGAGTGTGGACTATGCTGCAATAAGGCTCGTTGTCCTTAGAAACGGTGCCCCTGTATTCCAGCAGTCCTATTCCAGTGTGCTTGAAGATATTGTAGAACTGCTTATGCTTGAATTCGGTATGAGCAAGCTCGGTGTATTGGAACTTATCAGAGAAGAAGGTCTCGGTGTCTGCAATAAGTGCCACTCCGCACAGACAAGAAAACAGACTATGACCATGCTTTCCAATGCTGCCAGTGAAGTAGTCCGCAGTTTGCGTATGGTAATGTCTACTATGCGTATAGATATAGACTTGATAGTTTACTGCGATACACTTGCCAAACTCCCCAATCTTGCAAATTACTGCCGTCAGGAAGGTCTGAGTGCCCCCAACGAGAGTGTACTTAATCTCTTCTCGGGCGGTAAAGTTCCCCCTGCCGCAAGTCAGGCTGCTGTTCAGAGCGGCTATGATGCAACAGCGTTCATTACATTCAATGGTCTTCTTAATATGCCTATCGGCGAGGCTAACCTCCTCAGAGGAAGCATCCTCTCCGATGTCGTCAAGGAAAATAAATCTAAAATAGGTAATGTTATCGCAGGCGGTGTGGGCGTTATCGCATTCGCATGGATGGCTGTTGTAGGCGGCTGGTGGGCTGCACTCCAGATCAGAGAAAATAATGATGTCGCTACTCTTGCAGAACCTAAGTACAAGAGAGCTGAACAGCTCGTTAATGATGAAAGAGAATATAAACAAAAACTTGAAAATCTTCGCCTTGATGTTGCTACCCTTCCGAGAACTGTTATGAAGACCTCCGGTATAGTGGTACACTTCTATAATGATATCGAAGATCAGCTCGAAAGTACCTCCGGTATCACCTTTAACCATTCTACCAATTCTATAATGACATCTATCGTTGCAAAAGACTTCGATGCCATAGTTGACTTCAAATATAAACTCAATTCTGAGGGATATTTCAACATCGGCGAGGTCTTCGATGCAAGACGTCAGAAACTTGTGGGAAGCAATTCTACTACCGAAGCCTACGGATATGCAGGTTCGATCACTGTTACTGTGACGGATAAGGCAATGGCTGAAGGTGCCGAAGAGTTTGAAAAAGAGCTTGCGGAAAAGAAAGAAAGACAGGAAAAAGAAGCTGAAGAAGAAAAGAAAAAGGAAAAAGCCGATAAGGACAAGAAGTCTTCGACTGCAGAGAGCAGCCAGACTTCCAAATCGACGGTATGATACGGAGGTAAGATCTTATGAATAAAAAACAGTCAAAACAACAGCTCGTGATACCCGGTTTCGTCTGGGCGATCGCTGTCATCATCATATTGTGTATCGTATTTATGTTCCTTGTGCAGGCTCCCTTTTCAGAAAAAATAGACAAGTATAATGCTGACCATGAATCAGCACAGTCAAAGATCGCTATGTTTGAAGATTACCTTGCACGTGCAGATCAGGTCGAAGCCGATATCGCAAGAATGAAGGAAGAGTACAACGAGGAAAGCAAAAAGCTCTTTATCAATGCTTATCAGTCACCTGATGATATTAGAAATATGGTCAATAAACTCAGTCTTCAGCCCGACAGCGTTAATGTTGCTGAAAGTACATTTGACAGTCAGGGAAGAGTTTCTTCAACAGGCGATCCGCTCTATATGACTTCAGTAAACATCAACTTCTCAGGTACGGAAGCTGACCTGCTTTCTACTTTGGATTATTTTGAATTGGAATCTGACGGTTCATACTATGTTGAAAACCTTTCGGTAACGGAAATCACTTCTTCCGGTGAAAAGGCAACTACATCTGAACAAAGATACAATATTTCATTGTCACTCAGCCTTTACTTCTTCCCGCCGAAGGAAGAGGAAACCCAGCCAATGTCACCTATGGTATCAGGAAGTGAAGCAGCAGTAAGTGTGACTTCTACAGCTTCTGCAGCATAATATATGAGTATTATCGACTATCTGCATACAGCAAGCGGTATAATATGGACAGTGTCCTGCATCCCTTTTGGTCTGCTGCTGTCATGGCTGGCAGTGCTTATCATAAATAAAATGCCTGCTAAGTGGCTCTGCGACTACGGCGAAGAACCGTCTGAGGAGCTGCTTGACGGAAAAAGGGCAGACTTTAAAAAAGAAGGCGTGGTCATGGCGATCATCTTCTGTGCGGGTCTTGTGATGTGCCGTTTGCAGTTCAACAGGGGATTTGATACATATTTCATTGTACTGTCGCTCATTATCTTCTTTGCAGTCATGACTGCAGTGTGCGATATCAAGTATATGATAATCCCCGACCAGTTCACGATAGCACTGGGAATACTTTCCGCTGCTGTCAGCATATATGATATTATAAGAGGTTTCAGGATACTGCACATGGAATGGTGGTCGCCGCTTTTGGGAATCGCAATAGGCGGCGGTGCCATGATGATAATAGATCTGATAGGAATGCTTGTATATAAAAAAGACGGCATCGGCTTCGGTGATGTTAAACTCTTTGCCGCCATCGGTATACTTACAGGATTTCCCGGAACGATCTATGTTTTTATCCTGTCACTTGTTACTGCGACTGTGTGCTTCATCGTGATAATAGCACAGTCAAAAATACGCTCACATCGCAATGAGGATCAGGAGGATGTCTCTGCCAAGTCGTATCTTGCATTCGGTCCCTATATCTCGGCAGCAGTGGCAGGCTATATCCTGTTTTTTGACACAGTCCATTATCTGGCAAATCTTTATATCCAACTTTTTTGAATTGTAACGGGAGGACACCATGAGAGTAAGCAACTTGAAGATCGGACAGATCCTTATAAATGACGGTTACATAACGGAAGAACAGCTCCAAGAAGTGCTTCAAAAGCAAAAAGAGGAGGGCAACAAAGGCAAAAGAATTGCAGACCTTCTCATAGAGGAGAAATACGTTACCGAACAGCAGGTTTGCAAGGCACTTGAAAAACAGCTCCTTATACCTTATGTCGATCTTGATGACCTGAAGCTGCCCGAAGATGTAGGATCACTTATACCTGAGGAAATGGCAACCAGCAATCAGGTAGTGCCGATCGAAAAAGAAGGTCGTTTCCTTACGATCGCTATAGCCGATCCCCTTAACTATCAGGGTATTAAGGACATCTCCATTGCGACAAAAATGAAGATAAGACCTGTTATTGCGGAAAAATCCAAGATCGAAGCAAAGCTCCGTGAGCTTTATGCCGCAAAGAAGGCTATCGATGATGCAAAGGAATTTCTTGAATCAAAGGGCGGTGCGAAAACTCAGGCTCAGATAGAGGCTGAGGAAGCAGCAAAAAGTGCCAGCGGTGATGACCAGCCTATCATACGTTTCGTAAATAACATGATAGAAGAAGCTATCAGAACCAAAACTTCCGATATTCATATAGAGCCTATGGAAAAATGTTTGCGTATACGTTTCCGTATAGACGGTCATCTCCAAAACTACATGGAAACTGCTGCAGAGCTTATCCCTTCGGTAACTTCCCGTATAAAATTCATCGGCAACATGAATATCGCCGAAAAACGTATCCCGCAGGACGGTCGTATCAACTACCGTGTCGGCGGAAAGGAAATAGATTTCCGTATATCCGTTCTTCCCAGCCTTTTCGGTGAGAAGATAGTTATGCGTATCACGACCTCTCTGGGTATGGAACTGAAAAAGGAAAATATAGGCTTCCTCCCTGAGAATCTGAAAAAATTTGACCATCTCGTAAAGAGTAATCGTGGTATTATTCTTGTTACGGGTGCTACCGGTTCCGGTAAATCAACGACTCTTTATACGGCTCTTCATGAGGTAATGTCCGAAGATATAAACATCATCACTGTTGAGGACCCTGTCGAAATGATCTGTCCCGGCATCACTCAGGTACAGACCAATGATAAAGCAGGTCTTACCTTTGCGGCAGCCCTCCGAAGCATTCTCCGTCAGGATCCTGATATTATCATGCTCGGTGAGATCCGTGACGGTGAGACCGCAGGTATCGCTGTACAGGCGGCTATCACAGGTCACTTGGTTCTCTCTACACTGCATACCTATGATGCCCCCAGCTCCGTTGCCCGTCTTGTAGATATGGGTATCGAACCTTACATGGTATCCTCTGCACTTTTGGGCATTATCGCTCAGAAACTTGCCCGCCGTCTCTGCACCGACTGCAAGGAGGCATACGATCCCGATCAGAATGAACGTATATCTCTGAATATCCCTCAGAATGAAAAGATCACCCTTTACAGAAAGCACGGCTGTGAACGCTGCAACAACAAGGGCTATAGAGGACGTATCGCCGTACATGAAGTCATGATGCTCACGACGACTCTCAAGAGAGCTATCACTGAAGGCAAGAGTACCGATGAACTCAGAGATCAGGCGATCGCTGAAGGAATGATACCGATGAAGGAGAATGTAAGGCGTGACGTTCTCGCAGGTCTTACTTCCTATGAAGAATTTATTGATATGACAATATCCAACGACTAATAAATTCATGATTCATAATGCATGGTGCATAATTGAATTTTGAAAGAAGATATTTTAAAATAATATAAAAAATCATTATGCATTATGCATTATGCATTGTGCATTAAAAAGAATGGGGAGATTTTATTATGGATTTTTACAGTCTTGTCAAAGAAGCTGTCAACAAGGGTGCTTCCGATATTCATATCGCATCGGGCAACCACCCTGCATATCGTCTTCACGGCAATGTTATCTTTACCAACGATCCGGCTCTCAATGAGGCTGAAGTTACCGCCATCATAAAGGCAGTTCTCAACCAGTCACGTTTTGAGACCTTCCTCCAGACGGGTGAAGCCGATGCCGCTGTTGAAATAGGTGAGTGCGGACGTTTCAGAGCCAATGCTTTCAGACAGCGTAACGGTACGGCTTTGGTACTGCGTATCATCAACAGTGTCGTTCCTGAACTTTCCACGCTTAACCTGCCCGCTTCCATCAAGAAAACTCTTGATCTTAATTCTGGACTTGTTCTTGTATGCGGTCCTACAGGTTCGGGTAAATCCACTACCCTTGCGGCTCTCATAAACGAACTCAACAAGTATAAGCAGAAACATATAGTTACTATCGAAGACCCTGTTGAATTTTTGCATACACCTAAACGCTGCATCATAAACCAAAGAGAGATCGGTCTTGACAGCCGTTCATATCCTATGGCACTTCGTGCTGCGATGCGTGAAGACCCCGATATCATACTCGTCGGAGAAATGCGTGACCGTGAGTCTATCCAGATAGCCCTGACCGCTACCGAAACAGGTCACTTGGTTTTCTCTACCGTACATACAGAGGGTGCTGCAAAGACCATCGACCGTCTTGTCGATATCTTCCCGCCCGATCAGCAGCAGCAGATCAGAGTACAGCTCTCCACCTCCCTCAAAGCTGTTATATCACAGAGACTCCTTCCTCGTGCAAACGGCGGACGTGTCGCAGCATTTGAGATCATGTTCTGTACTACCGCTATCAGCAACCTTATCCGTGAAAACAAGGTCGCAAATATCCAGCAGTCCATCCAGCTCGGTGCTCAGTACGGCATGATCACTATGAGCAAGAGTATCGATAACCTTCTTGCACAGGGTTATATCACCGAACAGATAGCGAGGGCTTGGAACTTCGATATAGGCGATACGGATGCAAGAAGATAAAGAGGAGGGAATGTAATTGAAGTATAAGTATACTGCGATGAACAGTAAGAACCAGAAAAAAGAGGGTACTGTAGATGCCTCTTCACAGACCGAAGCTATCGCTTCTCTGCGTTCAAAGGGACTTATTGTTCAGGATATTGTAGAAACGGGTGAAAAAACCGAGAGTATCTGGGAAATGGATCTCGGCGGCGACATCCATACCAGAAAGATCAAACCTAAAAAACTTCTGATGTTCTTCAACCAGATGGGTATGATGATGAAGGCAGGTATCAACCTTTCCATGTCAATGGATATAATGATACAGACCGAAAAAGACTCCGGTATGAGAAAAATACTTCAGGAAATCAATGAGAACCTCTACAGCGGCTTTACGCTCTCTCAGGCAATGAGAAACTTTGCAGGTTTTCCGGGCGTTTATCTGAGTATTATCGAAGCAGGTGAAGCAAACGGACGTATCGATGAAGCATTTGAACAAAGTGCCCTCATCTGTAAAAAGGGTATGGCTCTGTCAAGCAAGATAAAGAGTGCTATGATGTATCCTATCTTCCTGGTCGTGCTTGTTATAGGCGTTATCATCATCTTTACCGTATTCGTTATTCCGAGATTTGCAGGCGTTTATGACGGATTCGGTGCAAAGCTCCCTGCTATCACGGAAGGATTGCTGAATTTCTCGAACTTCCTGATGAACTACTGGTTCATAACGCTCGTTGTGATCGGAGCAATAGTATTCGGCTTCATCATGCTGAAAAAACACAACGATCAGTTTGCAATGCTTGTTGCTGAGTATCTTCTCAAGATACCGCTCGTAGGACCTATCATCCGTCAAAGCTCACTGGCTCGTTTCTGCCGTCTTATGTCAACACTGACAGAAGCAGGTATCCCTATCCACAGGGCAATGGCTCTTGCAAGAGATGCTGTACCTAACATATATGTAAAAGAAAAAGTACAGGCTGTCCTCGATGATGTGCAGATCGGTGTCACTATCAATGAGGCAATGGCAAAACACCCTGTATTTGACTCTATACTTGTTTCTATGATCCGTGTCGGTGAAGAATCCGGTATGCTCGGTGATTCACTGATGAAAATGGCTGACCTTTTTGAGACACAGACAGATGAGTCCACTCAGAAACTGACAGACTCCATGACACCTATCATGACAGTCGTTATCGGCGGTGTCGTAGGCGTTCTTGTAGTAGGTATGTATATGCCTATGTTCAGTATGTACAGTATCATCAAATGATCTTTTCATACAATACCTCGGAAAAAAGGGCAGTTCTCCCGTTTATGCGGAGCTGCCTTTTTTCAGTGTACACGTCATCACTCATATCATTATTTAAAAATATACAATATTTTTGTTAAAAAATTTACAATTTTTTAACAGATAATTTGTAGGAAATGTTAATCAAAAATGACTTGAATAGAATTTTATTTATAGTATAATGTAATTATATATGATTATTTTTTTGCATTATTAAAAAGGGGGAATTTTTTATGAACGGTAATCTGCGGCAGAAGATCCCGAAAGCCTCTAAAAAAGGTATGTCACTGGTCGAACTCGTCGTCGGTGTCACGATTATCGCTATCGTCCTTGCATCTGCTGCAGGAGCGATCGTGACGGGCTATAAAACGACTATCGACAATGCTGAACGCAATAAGGTCGCTGCAATCAGCTCATCGATGAATGAGGTGGTCATGAAGGCTGTCAAAAACTGCGGATTCAATAACAGGCATGAGGCAAGCAAGCATTTTCTTAAAGATGATATCTTTCCGGCAAATGATGTCGGTGATCCCAAAGATGTGCCTGCGGTGGCAGATGCTAATCTTGCGGTCGAACCTGTCCATCAGGCAGCACTCTCTGTTTTCTCCGGTGCGTACCTTTCTTCGATATTGACCGAAAGCGATTCCTATATATACAGGGATGCCAGTGTCAGAGTATTGTATGCATCAAATGCACAGGATCTGCTCAACAAGTCATTTCCTGATTCAAGCTATGAGGTACAGTACTGCATAGTACTTGATACAACACGCAATATACAGGCAACAAAAACTGTACCTATAAACGGCATAGAGATCAGAACTGTCGTCTATACTTCTACCGGTGTGGCAGAAGAGACAGTCTCCTTTGTGCCTTATAAGAAACAGGTCAAAGTGAAATGAGGAGGTGTACTATGAGAAAATTCAGATCTAAAAAAGGTCTAACACTCGTTGAACTTGTGGTAACAGTGGCAATACTCGGCATCGTTTCGGGCTTCTCAATTACGATCGTCGTTACTGCTATGAATAACTACTCGGAAGCCGCTATCGTTGAAAAAGAACAGGATACTGCCCTTATGATCGAAGAATATATCGTAAGACACGCAAGGGTGGCAAGCAAAGTGGTGTTTATCGAGAATGATGATCTTAAAACTGATACAAGCTATCCCGACAGCGTCGTCCCTGACAAAAATAAAAAAGAACTGCAGGGATACATAATCGCAAAGGTCGGAAAAAGTGTCGAAACATTTGACTATGCAAAGGAAGATATAGCAACGGGAGAGTATAATTTCGGAAGTCCCACTCCGCAAAAATATACTACTTTGGTATATAATGATGTCAGCGAGGTCACTGTCTCCTTTGAAAGACAGAAAACTGTTGCAACGGATGCCAAGAAAAAATGTTCCTACTATATGAACTACTATATCAAGATGAAGACAGGCTATGTTCTCAGAGGTCAGGTCGTTATGAACAATGCCGATATGGAATATATGGACAAGCTCGCCGGCGGTTCGTCAAACGGACTTACTGATAAACTTGTCGATAAGCTCAAAGAGTATACAATTATCAAGGTAGTTGATAATGAGGAATCTTATTCGGTTTCTCCGACGGGAAACTGTGCAATAATGTTCAGATGATCGTTTCGGAAAGGAGAGTATGAAAATATATGTTGAAAAAGTTTGCCAAAAACAGTAAAAAGGGACTTACTCTGCCGATGGCGATCGTTATCAGCATCGTGCTGGTCATCGTGGCGGCAGGATTGATATTCATCGCTCTGTCGAGTATCTCCACGACTGATGTCTCCGTCAACGGCAGACAGGCATTCATGGATGTCCGCAGTGCCCTTGATTATGCAGAGTCCTACTATCGTACACAGATCACAAACTATGCCAAAATAGGAGATCAAAAGATTGACCCCACGACTAACAAAAAATGGCGTGAGGAATACATAGTCGCAGCCGAAGATGAAGTTACTGTCGGAGCTTCGGGAAAAAGGACCACAGTGAAATATGCTATACAGAATACATATCCCGATACGGAAGCGGTTAAGACTTATGTTGTGGTACAGTATTTTCCGGCAGTTGGAAAAACACCTCCAAAACTCAGGCTGACAGGCTATTCTCATTACTCCGATACCTTCGGCAACAAAGGTAAATTGGTCAGCCTCAGCGTTCAGTTCGATGTCGGTTCTTCAGGCTCACAAAAGCGTGTTACCGTCGTCAATACATGGAAAGACCCCGATACACAGTCAACAACAGAGACTATTACTCTGCATCTGAAAAAGCCTGCCGATCTCGAGTGGCCGGGTATATGCTACTACATCTGGACATATAACGATGTTGAAGGTGCTTATAAAGATGACAACGGCAAGAAGGTCAAATACAGCTACTACAAAGAGGACGGCTCTAGGTTTACACCTGATATAGATAAGATAAATATAGATGAGAAGACCAAGATAATTGAGCCTAACAGTTCATGGAACAATGATGAAAAATCAGATATCAAAGGACCAAGCGGTATGTTGGTCACACAGGGGAACGGTTGGTCAGTCGGTGACTATCAGATCAACTCCAATCGTGTCAACTACTTCAATGTTATCTTTGCAAATCGTAGTACCCTTTTGAAAGTAAACGGTGTATTCGATTCACAGCTCAATGAAATATTCCATCTCTGGTATCTCAATGAGGATGACAAGAATATTTACTTTGAATTCCTCAATAAAAAGAAATACAATGAAAGAGCAGGAAAGAGTTATTATACGTTGTATCGTACAGGACGTGACTGGGTGAATGGTAACGATCCGGCTGGGCATGATCCGAGCGGACCTCTCCAGGAGGTCGATCCGAACAATGCAGAAGATAGTTGGGATGGTCTTGAGGGACTTGACGATACGATCCTCGTATATCTCAGAAATCAGAAAACTACTGTGCATTTCAGGTCATATAATGATTCCAACAAGCTGTCTGCCGATCAGGCAGCAAGTAAGACAGCTCCGTTAATATCTGTCGCACTCTCAGATGGCAGTGCCTTCAAAGGACCTACGTTCCTTACCAATAGCGGTAAAAACGAAGAATGCGGCGGCAGCAAACAAAGCAGCAACATTATAATGCAGTATGAAGGCTGCGGCTGGTGGGTAGCAAATATCGAGACCAAAAAGTCTTTCAATGCTACTATCACCTATGGCGGAGTCACTCAGTCGTTGGCAAATATAAGACCTTTTAAACAAACGTCTGCTCCTGAAGAAGTGCCTGAAGTGTGGATCGTACTCAAACCGAGCAGCACTTTGGACGGAGGTATCGATAAAGGTAAGTTGGAGGCTCACCAGACAGAAAAGAGTGCCCTAAGATCGATCGGCGTTGAGTATGGTTCTTATGTGACGATCCATGCAAAGAACTATGATCCTGATATTAGTGCTTCACCAAAACTCAGTTATATGAACGAGATACAGGAATCATCAACAGGTCGTCAGAGACTCTATGAAAAGATCATGGAGCTGAATATGCTCAATCCGGACGATTATAAAAACTATGAGTATCTCTTCGGCGACAAAGATGGCGGCAGCACAAAAGGTCTCCGCAATAAATCGATAGATGTATACAACAAGGGTATAAGTTTCATGAAAGCTCCCTACGGAGTAGATGAACCCGAAAGAACGCCTTCTCCGAGTGATACAGTCGATGTTGAACTTGCAAATACTGCCTATGAGACCTATGTAACAGCGATCGTCGAAAATATAGGAAAGCTCGAACCGGCTGTTGCAGATAAGGATACTATTGCTAATTTCATTAGTGTCTATGAGGCAGCCAAGAGTATATTTGAAAGTCTTGTGGACTATGATTCAGGTTATCACGATGCATTTAAGAATGTTTACCAATCTGAGTTTACCAGCAGGTCATATAGTAACTATGGTCAACTCTATGATCAGTTGAAAGATGCGGCTCAGGTGACCATCACCAAAACCGAACTTTTGGCGGAATGTGAAACACTGGATGGAGCTGTCACAACTATAAATGAACATAAGCTCTCTTCAAGAGTGCCTCTTGAAGAACTTTTACAGACTATAGATAGTTCAAGCGAATATAAGGACAAAACGGTCTATGAGGAGGAATATGTCAATGCACTTGTTGCCAAAATATCTCCTGCAAGAGATCTGGTCAAAAAGAAGTCGGATGGCAGTTATGAAAAACAGACTACCAACGAATATTTAGGTAACACATACGATAATTTGTCAAATGCTTTTGAGGAACTTAAAAAACACAAAATTCCGAAAAATGATCTTGACTTCACCGAACTTGATGAAAAGATCGCAGCGGCTGACCAGACTATTGCCAATGCAGAAGCAGGCGGCGAAAATTATACCGATGCTTCAAAGCAGGCTCTTGCACAGGCTGTTGAACAGGCTGGCGGATTGAGAGAAAATCCCGATGCTACTCAAGATAATGTCAAGGAAGCAGCTAAAAATATACAGAAATATATTGACAGATTTACAGTATATAAGCCCAAGAATATCAATGATGCCGTCAAAGCAGAGGGCAAAAAGAGGATATGGCTTGAAAATCAGCAAGGCTGTACTTTCAGGATTTATGTAAAGGGCAGCACAGGCGATTTTGCATTGCTTAATGATTCCAGAGTGCAGTATGAAGCAGGTACTCAGCTTTCCTACGTCGATCTTATCAAGACGACTGAACTTGAATTCAGAGTAACTGTATCGTTTGGTGAAGATCCGGCTGAGACCGCTGCGGCAGATGTTGTCGTTGCAGATATGACAGACGATACCGTGATATACTGTGCGGACAATACAGCAAAAACTATTACCCAAAAAGACCTCGTTACCGTATTTCTCGGTAAAAAAGATGCTGATCAGAAGAGTATAAGTATCTTGAGCTTCGGTGCTACCGATAATAAGACTAAAGGCTATGGTACTGAAGAAAATTATTCTTTTGTCAGATTTGCAGTTGAAAAGGGCAAGCCTTTCAGTGAGGCACTTTATGTCAACAGAGCAGAAGAAGGTCTCGGCGGTGGAGGCTTGACCGGTGAAAATATCATCACATCTGTTGGTGAGTATGTCATCATATGGACGGATAACTTTAAAGATGCTTCTCCGTGGAGAGGATACAAGACTATAAAAGTATCAGACATCTA
The DNA here is from genome assembly GCA_902800005.1 of uncultured Ruminococcus sp. GTDB lineage: Bacteria > Bacillota > Clostridia > Oscillospirales > Acutalibacteraceae > UBA1213. The sequence goes on from CADCCP010000006.1 coordinate 25,601, forward strand.
TCCGAAGTCTGTTCCCGAAACAAGCGGCGAACCCGATACCCCCCCTGTTGGAGGTACTGTTGCACCTGTAAGTGAGGATTATGAGATAAGATCACTTGCAAACTACGAATGGGCTGCTCAATTCCAGGCTATCAACGCCTCTGATCCCATTGATGACAGTCATATATGTATCCTCTTCGATACACAGGGCTGGTCTGAATTCTCCGGTAAAAAACCCTATATCTATGCATGGACGGGTGGAGGAAACAGCTCCGATACCCGCAATGCCGAGTATAAAAATAAGCCTGAGATGAAGCACTACAAAGATGATCTTTATTACTATATATGCGACAGTAAGTTTGAAAATATTATCATTACCAATGGTTCCGGCGATGATAATGAAAGTAATGGCATCAAGAAGGTCGTCAACACAACAAATCTGTCAAGAGGCAAGAAATACTATGTTGTAAGATCCGGCAGTAAGCCCGGTGATACGGGATACATCGTTTGGGCATCTTCAAAAATGGAAGTCACTTCCGGCAATGAACTCTATGACCTTATCGACATCGATGTTGATACAGGAAAGATCTGTATATTCTTCGATATGAACGGAAAACCGGGAGTAGTACCTTATATCCACTATTGGGGCGGTGCAGGCGGTACGACTTGGGGTACTTTGCCGCAGATGTTCAAATTCCATAATTACGACGACTATTACTATATCATAATCAGTAACACACATACGGGATTCCTTATCGCCTATGATTCCAAAGGCAACAACAAGGCTGTTGAAAATAACGGAGAGATCACCAGCGATAATAAATACTTTATCGTGAAAGCCAAGAGTGATGGTAAAGATTATGAAATATCCTCTTATGGTACACCGCCTTCCGTAGTCGTGGACGAACCGGAAACAGTTGCAGAAGAATCTCTTGTTAAGGGAATCGAAATGGCATATGTTGGCGGCGGTAAGATTCGTGTTAAGAACAAGTCTTATGTCGATACATACGGATCGGGCAAAAAATGGAACTCTATGGTAGGCGGCACAAGAGTCAGTGTTAGCAATAACGATGATGATAATGTTGCTACCAAAGTAAATGGTCTGGTGAGTAGTCTGAGCAACGATAAGATGCTTGTCTTGATGTATAAGGAAAATTCGTCTGACTACGCAGACGACAGTCCTTACATATACATGTGGAACTCCGCCGGTAGTAAAAACGAATCATGGGAAAATCGTCCTAAAATGTCATATCTCGGCAAAATCGACGGACATCACTACTTCTATATTATATGCGATAAGAAGTTTACTCACTATATAACGACAGACAAAAACGGAAATAAGGTTCTCGAAGATAAAGTTTTGGATCTGGACGGATCCGGCAACATATATGATGTTTATATCATTAACGGTGGTAACGGCAATAACGATACAAAGAGTTCTAAGACATCATTTAGTGTTCCGAGTTCGTGGGTATCTTCGGTGAAAAACAGTGTACTTGCTTCTCTGACGGGTGCTGATGATAAGAAATGCCTTAGTGATAGTTGGAAGTTCGGCGGTTTTTGGGGCAACCACTCATCAGAAAACCGTGTCGGTGATTCCAAACTCCTTCCGTACTATGACTGGTATGAATATAAGATACCTGTCAATAGCTCCAACTTGTATACATTTGAGGTATGGGGATTGGATCCGAATCAGGATTCCAATAAAACCAAGACTCCTCAGATAAAGAAGGTCTACGGAGATGTATGGGTAAGTCTTTACAATGACGAGGGCTCTACCGCAAAAGGTAAACCTTATAACAGTGACACTGAAACGGATATCAAGACCTTCACTCATACCGAACTCAGTACATTCGATCCTGAAATAACATTAACAGCCGAAAAGGTCAGTCTGTATTTTAAAGTGCCTGTGAGTGATGCTTCTTATACATGGCAGAATCCCAGAATAATCAAGGCTCACGGTACGGGTGACAAGAATACCTCCAAAATACAGCAGAATATAGTAATGACATCTGTAAAAGGCGGTAATGATGAAACTAAGCCGGGTTATGGCAGAAATGCTAATATCTACAGAGCAGAGGGTATTTCTAAAAACAACCCCTTCATCGAATTTGCTATTGACCGTGTAAAGAAATCAGACGGTACTCCGGAGACTTTGACATATAAAGTCAAAATGCAGGGCGGTAAAAAGATCCTCTTCAATCCTGCAAAGGGACTGGATGGTGATTGGGAGAAATATACTTCCGAATATGAATACCTTGAGGAAATATGCGACAAAGTTCTGGATATGTACTATGCAAAGACTATCATAAACCAGTACAACTCCAAAGGTGAGATCGTTCATCAATCGGATGAGACTAAAACACAGACGTCTTCCTCCTATCTGAAAGGTGATGTTATCGAGGCTTATCTTAAAGAAAATGGTGTTTCGACCGTCTATTTCGAGAAATCAGGTTTCGATTTAAACAGTACCTATAAGACTTCTATCGATCGTAAAAGCATAGAAGCAACTGATGCTTCAGCAGACAAGGCCTATAGTGATTATCTGAATCTGAAGGAGATAGTTGAAACGTATACCACTCTGTATACAAAGATTACCGGCGAATCAAGAGCATATATGAATACACCGCTCAGTGCCGACTATCATGGCAATGAATATCATACGCAAAATGCAGACACTTCTCAGTATCCTGAATTTATCAACAGAGGAAACTACAGAACCTACAATGAATCCGATGTTGGTGTTCTCGCAGGCAAGGTAAGTTCGGCAGAAGAAACTTATATCAATGGTACTTACTCAGGTGCAGCAAAAGGCGTTGCTGCCGCTAGAAAAGCTATCGAGGCTATTGACAGGGCGATCGCTAACATGAGAGTCGGTGTCGAAGGCACGATCGCAGTTGTTCTCTATGATGCACAGTCAAAGGTAGAAAACGGCTATAGCTTTACCGTATCCTATAAGGACAATTTCGGTGTTGCTCATAACAACGAACCTGTCGATCAGGTCAATATTGAAGGCTATCCCATCAAGTTCATCTACAATGAACTGACAGAACAGCCCTATGATTATATCACCGATGTTCAGTTCAGCAATTCATATACCGACAAAAGAACGGGAGCATTGCATACCAATGAGGATACAGGACCTTCTCTCGCAGAGATAAAACAGAATGAAGTATATGTACTGATGGACTATGAGAAAGTGGATGAGGAAGAGGCTGCCTTCTGGAGAAAGAACGATCTTACTGATTATCGTCAGATGGACAGTGATGAATATATCAAGGATGCCGATGTTGATGATGTTGTTCTCAAAATGAAGAAAGAAGATGGTGCTGACGAATATGAGACTATGACGGTCTACTTCCGATATGACACGCTTGTGAAATACGGTTCGGAAAGTTACACCATCAAAGCAGGTGCTTATGACTTCAAAGATGAGGATACAACAGAGTTGACCTCTCCTGTCTACGGCGGAGAACTGAAGCTGTTCAGCGAAAATGCAAAGAATTATTTCAAAGATCCCAGTAATTACGGTGAATATCCGTCTGGAGTATCAGGTCTGAGTGCAGGTTGGACAAACGGTAATACGTTCTCGACTGCTCAGCAAATATCGACCAAAGGCTATGTAAATCTTGATGCAAGTAATGGTGCGTTTACATCGCTTCCTCTGACACGTTCATACAGCTACTTCGCAAAGGAAGGCATCTATTTCAGATGGAGTTCTGAAAGTGACCTTGAAGTAGGCGGAGGCGGCGTTGAACTTCACTCTAACGAGATCAAGTTCGGTGCTGTCGGTGCGGTGGATGCTTCACAGTACGGTTCAAATAATACTCACTTCAAGTTCTACAGCTTCTCAGGTGAGGACTCGATGATAGTTCATTTCCTCACGGACGTTACCGTAAAGTATGCGACCAACACGGGATTGACACGCAGTTTTGTTATCCGTGAAGGCAAATACATGATCAGAAAAGTTATGAATTCAGAGCTTGATGGAGGAAATCCGGATGACGATACCCCCGCAACGGATTATATTGCCGATCTCTTCAATGAAACATATTGGAAAGACGGTATCCATGCAAGACCGCTCAATGAAGGTGAGGATTCATCCTCATCAGGCGGAGGTTCTTCCGGTCTGAGCGACAAGCCCACTTACAGCAACTGATAATTAAAAAAATTCCTGTCTGAAATTTCAGACAGGGATTTTTTTGTATTTATGACGGAGCGTTCGGAACTAACATATATAAGTTTGAATTATACAAAAAAGCACTGTGCCAATATTTGCACAGTGCTTTTTGTATTTCCGTTTTATCTGCTGACAGCCTGTTTTATATCCTTTACATATTTACCGATATGTTCGGGAGCATCTTTGCCGTATTTTTCAAGTATCCTGACGATAGCCGAACCGATTATCACGCCGTCCGCTGTTTCAGCCATTTGATGAGCCTGTTCGGGCGTGGATATTCCGAAGCCTATCGCACACGGAACATCTGTATTTTCTCTTATTACCTGCACTATTTTGTGGAGATCTGTTTTTATTTCACTTCTTGTTCCCGTAACGCCCAGACTTGACACGATATAGATAAATCCCTCTGCTTCTTTTGCTATCATGGCAATTCTGTTTTCGGAAGTGGGTGCTATGAATGAAATGAGGTCTAAACCGTATTTTTTGCAGTAAGGTAAAAATTCCTCTTTTTCCTCAAAGGGAATGTCGGGCAATACAAGACCATCTATGCCTGTTTCTTTACAGGTCGATATGAATTTCTCCGCACCGTAGGAAAATACTACATTTGCATAAGTCATGAATACCATAGGTATTTTAATATCTTTTCTCAATTCCCTGACAAAATCAAATATCTTATCCGTATTTACTCCGCCGTTCAATGCCCGGATATTTGCTCCTTGTATAACAGGTCCTTCCGCCGTTGGATCGGAAAACGGTATGCCTAATTCAATTAGGTCTGCACCGTTTTCAACTGCCGCACGAATACATTTTCCTGTTGTTTCCAGATCGGGATCACCGCAAGTTATGAACGGTATGAAAGCCTTGCCGTTTTCAAAAGCCTTTTGTATATTACTCATATATTTCAACTCCTCTATATCTTGCAATAGCCGCACAGTCTTTATCTCCTCTGCCCGATATGGTAACGACTATTATTTTATCTTTGTCCATAGTCGGAGCTAATTTCACAGCGTATGCAACGGCATGAGCAGATTCTATTGCAGGGATAATGCCCTCTGTTCTTGAGAGATACTCAAAAGCATTGACAGCTTCATCATCTGTTATTGCAACGTATTCTGCTCTGCCCGTATCGTGCAGATATGCGTGTTCGGGACCTACTCCGGGATAATCGAGTCCTGCCGAGATAGAATAAACAGGTGCTATCTGTCCAAACTCATCTTGACAGAAATATGACTTCATGCCATGAAAGATACCGAGTTTTCCTGTTGAAATAGTTGCTGCTGTCTCAAAGGTATCTATGCCACGTCCTGCAGCTTCACAGCCTATCAGCCTTACTTCTTTATCTTCGATGAAGTTATAGAAAGTTCCTATTGCATTTGAGCCTCCGCCGACACAAGCCATTACAACATCAGGCAAACGACCTTCTTTTTCAATGATCTGTGATTTTATCTCTTTGGAGATGACCGACTGAAAATCACGAACTATTGTCGGGAAAGGGTGAGGTCCCATGACCGAACCCAGACAATAATGTGTATCGGAAATACGGCTCGTCCACTCTCTCATAGCCTCTGAAACAGCGTCTTTCAAAGTTGCCGTACCTGTTTTTACGGGTATAACATCGGAACCGAGTAATTTCATTCTGTAGACGTTTAAAGCCTGTCTTTTTGTATCTTCCTCGCCCATGAAAACAACACATTCCATTCCCATGAAAGCCGCCGCCGTTGCCGTTGCGACACCGTGTTGTCCTGCACCTGTTTCTGCAATGAGCCTTGTTTTACCCATTTTTTTAGCCAAAAGAGCCTGTCCGAGAACATTGTTTATTTTATGTGCCCCTGTATGATTGAGGTCTTCTCTTTTCAGATATATCTTTGCACCACCGAGATCATTTGTCATTTTTTCGGCAAAATACAGCCTTGACGGTCTGCCTGCATAATTATTGAAAAGTTCACTCAATTCACGATTGAAAGTTTCGTCATTCTTATAAAAATTATATGCTTCTTCAAGTTCATTGACGGCATTCATCAAAGTTTCGGGGATATACTGCCCTCCGTGTACGCCGAATCGTCCTTTCGGATTTGTCATATATTATCTTCCTTTCTCACTGTCTTTGCAAAGACAGCCATTTTTTTAATATCCTTTAAACCGTCCGTTTCAATGCCCGAACTCACATCAACCCCATACGGCTTGATATTTCTCACAGCATCGGCTATATTCTCACAATTCAATCCACCTGCAAGAAAATAAGGTCTTTTTATATCTCTTAAAAGCGACCAGTCAAAAATTTTTCCGTCACCCATACCTGCATCAAGCAATATCATATCAGCCGTACTGTTTACAGCTTTTTCGACATCATTCGTGGAAGTTATGCGAAATGCCTTTATAACAGGCTTTTTCGTCATAGAACGAAGTTTATTTATATAATCTTCCGTTTCGCTCCCGTGAAGCTGTGCTATATCTATCACGTTATTTTCAAGCAATTCGGCAACTTTTTCTACATCTTCATCAACGAATACCCCGACTGCCTTTATATTTTCATCAAGCAGTTGTTTCAGTTCAAGAGCCTTTTCAGGTGAGATATATCTCTTGCTTTTCGCCCAGAATACAAAGCCTATATATTCGGGTATTATATCATTGACCGCCTGTATATCGCATTTTCGGGAAAGTCCGCACATTTTTACAGCTGTCATATTATCCCTTTCAGCTTTAAAAGCATATCTCTTTTATTTTCGGCTTTCATCAGAGTTTCACCCACGAGAACGGCATCTGCACCTATATTTCTCAATTTTTGAACATCATCAGCCGTTTTTACACCGCTTTCCGATACAAATATAACATCTTTCGGGACAAGTTCTCTTAATTTTCTGCTGTTGTTGGTATCAACGGTGAAGTCTTTTAAATTCCTGTTATTGACACCGATAATTCTTGCACCCGATCGCAAAGCCATTTGAATTTCCGTTTCATCATGTACTTCCACCAATGCAGAAAGTCCAAGCATATCACATATACTAATATACTCCTTTATCTGCGATTTATCAAGTATGGAACATATCAAAAGTACGGCAGAAGCACCGAATAATTTAGCCTGATATATCATGTATTCGTCAACGGTGAAATCCTTTCTTAAACAGGGAATACGAACATTTTCGGAAATCGTCTTTAAATACTCATCATTTCCCAAAAACCATTTAGGTTCTGTGAGAACGGATATACAGTCAGCCCCCGCCCGTTCATACTCTTTAGCTATGTCGAGATATGGGAAATTTTCGGCTATTATCCCCTTTGACGGAGAAGCCTTTTTACACTCGCATATAAAAGCAATATCATCTTTTTTGAGAGCCTTTTCAAAAGAAAAGTCACCTTTCGGCAGGGATAGAGCCGATTTTTTCATTTTTTCGGGAGAGATTATTTTTTTTCCTTCTTTTACTCTTTTTTTGGCATACTCTGCGATCTCGTCCAATATAGTCATATCAATTCTCCGCCCTGTTGCTTACTTCAATGAATTTTTCAAGAGTTTTTATAGCCTTTCCGGAATCAATTATTTCACTTGCAAGTGTAATTCCGTCTTTCATGCTGTCAGCTTTTCCGCCTATATACAGTGCCGCACCTGCATTCATCAAAACTGCATTTCTTTTAAAGCCTTTTTCACCTTGTAAAATATTTCTTGTGATCTGTGCATTTTCGGCAGGTGTACCGCCTTTTAAATCATCTTTCGTGCAGCGTTCAAAGCCGAAATCTTCCGGTTTTATCATATATGATTTGAACCAGCCGTCTTTTATCTCACAAATTTTCGTGGGAGCGGAAAGGGATATTTCATCTAACTTATCCATGCCGTAAACGACCATTCCCCTTTTTACACCGAGATTTATAAGTACCTGTGCAAGCGGTTCAACAAGATAATCGTCATAAACACCGAGTAACTGCATTGACGGTGAAGAAGGATTTGTCAAAGGACCGAGAATGTTGAAAACCGTTCTGAAACCGAGTTCACGGCGGATAGCACCGACATATTTCATTGAAGTGTGATATTTCTGTGCAAAGAAGAAGCACATTCCGACTTCATTCAGCAATTCAACGCATTTTTGAGGACTTTGTTCTATATTCACTCCGAGAGCCTCCAGACAATCCGCTGTACCGCTGTTTGAAGAAGCTGCACGATTGCCGTGTTTAGCTACTTTCATACCGCCTGCGGCAGCTATTATGGCAGATGTTGTAGAAATATTGAAACTTCCTGCATTATCGCCGCCTGTGCCGACTATCTCAAAAACGTCCATACCTGTTTCAACTTTTGTCGCATGGTCACGCATGGCAGCCGCACAACCGGCTATTTCATCAGTTGTTTCAGCCCTTGCACTCTTTGTCGAAAGTGCCGCCAAAAACGCAGCATTTTGTGTCGGTGACGTTTCACCGCTCATTATTTCATTCATGACGGTGTAAGCCTCGTCATAAGTCAGATCACCTTTGTTCACGATTTTTGCAATAGCCTCTTTTATCATTTTTTATCTTCCTTTCCTTTAATGAAATTATATAGCATAATTTTTCCGTCGGGTGTCATAATTGATTCGGGGTGAAACTGCAAACCGAATATATTATATTTTTCATGCTGTACAGCCATGATCTCCCCATCATCTGTTAAAGCCGTCACTTTCAGACATTTCGGCATAGTATCGTGATCTGCCGCAAGTGAATGATAACGGGCAACAAGACTTTTTTTCGGAAGTCCCTCGAATATCGGGGAATCGGTGTCGAAGGTGACGTTTGACTGTTTTCCGTGCATAAGTTTTTTTGCATAAGTGATCTTTGCACCGAAAGCCGAACATATTGCCTGATGTCCCAGACATACTCCTAAAATGGGTATTTCCTTTCCGAGTTCTTTTACAACGTCAATGATAATTCCTGCATTTTCAGGTCTGCCGGGACCGGGAGATAAAATTATCCTGTCGGGGTGAAGTTGTCTGATCTCGTCAACGGTCATCTCATCGTTTCTGATGACTTTGATATTTTCGTCTATCTCTCCGATATACTGATAAAGGTTATATGAAAAGCTGTCATAATTGTCTATCAAAAGGATCATTTATTCCACCTCCTGAGCGATTTCGAGAGCTTTCAAACATGATCTTGCCTTGTTCATGCACTCCTCAAATTCCTTTTCGGGAACGGAATCCGAAACGATACCGGCACCGCTTCTCACAAAGACTTTACCGTTTTTCTTGTAAGCAATGCGGATAGCTATACAAGTATCCATATTTCCGGTGAAGTCGATATATCCTATTGCACCGCCGTAAATGCCACGTTTATTATTTTCAAGTTCTCCGATAAGCTGACAGGCTCTTATTTTTGGAGCACCTGAAAGAGTTCCTGCAGGAAGTACGGCTTCAATGGCATCAAGAGCATCTTTATCTTCACGGATAACACCTCTGACAGTTGAGCCTATGTGCATAACGTGTGAATATCTCTCGATAGAGTGGAGTTTTTCGACTTCGACAGTTCCGAAACGGCTTATTTTTCCAAGATCATTTCTGCCGAGGTCTACAAGCATATTATGTTCGGCAAGTTCTTTTTCATCTGAGAGAAGTTCTTTTTCAAGCATTTTATCTTCAATATCGGTTTTTCCTCTGGGACGAGTCCCTGCAAGCGGAAATGTATGTAAAACACCGTTTTCAAGTTTTACGAGAGTTTCGGGGGATGCTCCCGCAACTTCCACATCAGTTCCCGAAAAGTAGAACATATAGGGCGATGGATTGAGAGTTCTCAAAACACGATAGGTATTGAACAGACTTCCCTCAAAATCAGCACTGAGTCTGTTTGAAAGGACTATTTGAAAAATATCTCCCTCACGGATATGTTTTTTAGCTTTTTCGACCATTTCGCAATACTGTTCTTTATCGAAATACGGCTTTACTTCTCCGAGAAGTTTTCCCGATTTTTCGTTTACTTTTTCGCCGTTATGGAGAAGTTCGGAAAGCTGTTTCAATTCATTCACAGCCCTGTTATATTCAGTTTCATAGTTTTCAAGATGTATGTTTGCAATAAGGATTATTTTTTGTTTCACGCTGTCAAAGGCGATGACTTTATCGAAAAGCATTAAGTCAACATCTTTGAAAGCCTCGTTATTTTCGGTATCACGCTTTGTTGAAGGCTCGCTGTATGTGATATAGTCGTATGAAAAATATCCCACAAGACCGCCCGTAAATGACGGCAGATAGTCAAATCGGGGACTTTTGTAATTTGAGAGTATCTGACGGAGATATTTTGACGGAGCGTTTGTATTGACTGTAATATCTCCCAAGTTCATAACGCCGTCTATGCAGGTTATTTCCATTTTGGGTTCAAAGCCTATGAAAGTATATCGTCCCCATTTTTCATCAGCCTGAGCGGATTCAAGCAGAAAGCAGTGTGCAGAGATATTTTTCAGAACTCTCACGACTTCGATAGGAGTTGTGAAGTCAGAAAGCATTTCACAGCTTACGGGAAGAACATTGTATTTTTGTTCATGAGCGAATTTTTTCACTTCATCAAGTGACGGCAGAAATTCCATTTCTTTCACCCTTTCATTTTTTTGAAATAAAAAACGTCCTCAACAGAATATATCTGTTAAGGACGAATAATCATCTTATCCGTGGTGCCACCTTAATTCACGGGAAAAACCCATGCACTTTTGCAGGATACCAACATATCCCCGACAAGTAACGTCTGTCTTAACGTCATAGAATACTCGGATATAATATCCTTTGACTATGCCCTCCACGGTCCATTTGACAGTTCGTTTCTTGCCCGACTCTCAGCAACGCAGGCTCTCTGTAAAGGCTTGACTGCCGTTATCTCCGTTTCAACGGTTTACGATTATGTTTTTGATTATATCATTATGATCGTTTTTTGTCAATAACCTGTAAAATTTTTTTTTAATGGTGTATAATAGGACTTGACATTATAAAGCACATAAAGTCAAGAAACGTAAAATTTATTTTGATATAATTTTATCACAGAAAAGAGGTAGACATATGAATTGGATACAAGGCATACAAAATGCGATAAATTATGTGGAAGCGAATATCACAGAAGAAATTGATTTTGAAGAAGTCGCAAAGCAGGCGTATTCCTCGTCATTTCACTTTCAGAGGGTATTCGGCATTTTGTGCGGTTTCTCACTTGGGGATTATATTCGTATGAGAAGGCTGTCGCTTGCCGGAGAAGAACTGTCAAGGGGCAATGCAAAAATAATTGATATAGCCGTCAAATACGGATACGATACACCTGAAAGTTTTTCAAGAGCCTTTACACGATTTCATGGCATTGCACCGAGTGAAGCCAGACACGGCGGCAAGGTCAAGATATTTACCCCTCTTTCTGTAAAATTGATATTAACAGGAGGCAGTAAAATGGATTACAGAATTGAAAAAAGAGACTCGTTCAAAGTGGTGTGCAAGAGAAAGAGTGTCGGAAAGCCGCAGAAAGCCAATGCCGCAGACGATATTACGGCAGCATGGCAGGAATACGGCAAAGACGGCACTTTGGAAAGGCTTATCGCCTGCATACCCGAAGCTCCCGTAATGAAGGGATTGCTCGGTATCTGTTTTTCATCGGAACTTGATTCGGAGCATTTCCCGTATGGGATAGGAGTGGAGTATGACGGCAGAAAAATCGATGATGATCTTGAGATAGTATCGATCCCGGCAAACACATATGCGGTATTCACAAGCAAAGGCAAAATGCCTGATTCGTTTGTTGAAACTTATAACAGGATAGTTACGGAGTTTTTTCCGCAAAGTACCCAGTATGAGTATGCCGAAAATGTGGAAATTGAGGTCTATCCCTCAGCAGATACCTCCGATCCGAATTATCAGTGTGAGATATGGATCGCCGTGAACGAAAAAACAAAGGCATAATATCTGTTATATCACAGTATTTTTTCGCTTCTGAAAGCTGCTTTTAGTTCCATCTCTCAGAACTGTGATTTGTAAAGTTGACGGATCCGCTCATATTTACTAAAAAATCTGACAGCTTGACAAAAAATTAAATTATGATATAATGACTCATGGAGAGATCCCGACAGTTCGTTTGTGCCATCCTGTCGTAAAACAAAACCAGGACATTCTTTTTTGATATTTTTTGAAACGGAATGTATCTGCACAGGCAGATACTTTTTTTATTTTTGAGGTGAGATCATTGTATATCCTGAAGACAGCAGCTTATTTTGACAGTGCCCATTTTTTGTACGGTTATGACGGAAAATGCAGCAATATTCACGGACACCGCTGGAAAACAGAAGCCGAGTTCTCCGGAAGAGAATTGCAAAAAAGCGGTATACAGCGTGAAATGCTCATAGATTTCGGTGACATCAAGAGGGAACTCAAGGCACTTGCAGACAGCTTTGACCATAGTTTGATATATGAAAAGGGTTCTTTGAAAGACAAGACACTTGAAGCTCTCAAAGAAGAGGGGTTCAAGCTGACAGAGATTCCCTGCAGACCGACGGCGGAAAATCTGGCAAGGATATTTTTTGAAGCTCTCAAAGAAAAAAATTTGCCTGTAAGTGCCGTGACCGTATATGAAACACCCGAAAATTGTGCCGTATACATGGAGGAAAAATATGTTTGAAGTAGCCGAACACTTTGTCAGTATAAACGGAGAAAGCACTCTTGCAGGTGAGCCTGCCGTATTCATACGCTTTAAGGGCTGCAATCTCAAATGTACTTACTGCGATACACAATGGGCAAATCAGGCTGATACACATTTCATATCCATTTCAGCAAAAGAAATTGCCCGAACAGTCAAAAATACGGGTATCGTGAATGTGACATTGACAGGCGGAGAACCGCTTTTACAGAAAGACTTGATCGAATTGACAGACATACTCATCTCTCAGGGAAACCGTGTGGAAATTGAAACAAACGGCAGTATATCTCTTTCAGAGCTTGCCAATGCCAAAAACAGACCGGTCTTTACAATGGATTATAAACTACCGTCAAGCGGAATGGAAAAATTTATGTGCAAAGAAAATTTTGACCTGCTTCAATGGCGTGACACTGTGAAATTTGTATCAGGCAGTGTTCGGGACTTGGAACGTGCAAGGGAGATCATCGGGGAATATCATCTTACCGAAAAATGTCATGTATATATCAGTCCTGTTTTCGGGAAGATAGAGCCTGCCGAGATAGTTGACTTTATGATAAAGAACAAAATGAACGGTATAAGACTGCAATTACAGTTGCATAAGTTTATATGGGAGCCTGACAGGAGGGGAGTTTGAAAATGGACAAAGAAAAAATAGCGTTTCATGTGCGTGGAATTCTTGAAGCGATAGGCGAAGATCCCGACAGAGAGGGACTTCTGGAAACGCCGCAGAGAGTGGCAGGAATGTTGGAAGAGGTACTTGAGGGGATACAGTATACAAATCATGAGATCGCTGAGATGTTCGGAAAAACTTTTGAATGTCCGTCAAGTCACAATGATACGGTCGTGATGAAGGATATTACAGTTTTCAGCTACTGTGAACATCATTTTGCCCTCATGTATGACATGACAGTAAATGTAGGTTATATTCCTAACGGCAGAGTGCTGGGACTCAGCAAGATCGCAAGGATATGTGACATGGCTGCCAAACGTTTGCAGTTGCAGGAAAAACTCGGTAATGACATTGCTGAGATAATTTCAGAGGCGGCAGGTACTCCCGATGTTGCGGTTGTGATAAAAGGCTCACACAGTTGCATGACAGCAAGGGGGATAAAAAATGTTTCTGCCCGTACAGTAACGGAGACCTTCAGAGGCAGATTTGAAAATGATTCCGATCTGCGATCACTTGTGAGATAGGGGAGTTAAAATGAAAGCGTTGGTACTTTTAAGCGGCGGTGTGGACAGTGCGACCTGTCTGGCGATAGCCGTTGAAAAATACGGGGCAGATGAAGTGATTGCCCTGTGTATAGGTTACGGTCAGAAACACAGCCGTGAATTAGAGTCGGCAGAAAAGATAGCCGCATTTTATCATGTTAAATTGAAGAAGTTAGACCTTGCCCCCATATTTGAAGATTCGGATTGTTCTCTGCTCAGTTCTTCCGACAGGGAGATACCTATGGAGAGTTATGCACAGCAGCTTGCAAAAACAGATGGTAAGCCTGTTTCCACTTATGTGCCGTTCAGGAACGGATTGTTTTTGTCATGTGCGGCAGGCATTGCCCTTTCAAACGGATGCAGTGAGATATACTATGGTGCACACAGCGATGATGCCGCCGGTAATGCCTATCCCGATTGCAGTACAGATTTTAATAATGCCATAAACAGTGCAGTTTATATAGGAAGCGGACATCAGCTTGTTGTGACGGCTCCGTTTATAAGTTTGAACAAGGCTCAGGTGATAGCCAAAGGTCTTTCTTTGAAAGTGCCGTATGAAATGACATGGAGCTGTTATGAGGGCGGTGACAGACCATGCGGAAAATGCGGAACGTGCCGTGACAGGCAGGCCGCTTTTGAAGCTAATGGCATCAGTGATCCTGCATTGAAAAATTTGTGAGGTGACATTATGGGCAGAATGGCAGAAAATGAAAAAGGCAGTATTTCTCTTTTGGGCAGTCAGAAAACAAACTATTTGTCAGATTATTCTCCGCAGGTGCTTGAAACATTCCCGAACAAGCACCCTGATAATGATTATTTTGTGAAATTCAACTGTCCCGAATTTACAAGTTTGTGTCCCATCACGGGACAGCCCGATTTTGCGTGTATATATATATCATATATCCCTGACAAGCTGATGGTGGAAAGCAAGTCTTTAAAGCTGTATCTTTTCAGCTTCCGCAATCATGGAGATTTTCATGAGGACTGCGTGAATATCATCATGAAAGACCTGATAAAACTCATGCAGCCGAAATATATTGAAGTATGGGGAAAGTTCCTTCCACGTGGCGGTATCTCCATTGATCCCTACTGTAATTACGGTATGCCCGATACAAAATGGGAGGCATTGGCATGGGACAGACTTGCTCATCATGATATGTATCCGGAGCTTGTCAATAACCGATAAAAACCGTAGCAGCCGAACACTCAGGACAGGTGCTCGGCGGTTTTACTTTGTCATTTTATTATCTCAGCCTGATAGAATTTTGGGCAAAGGCGAACATTATCTTTGTTGCAATATAGTCGATCGCAATACCTGCACATATGGAGATCAATACATACATGATAACAGGCATCTCGGCATGGATATTTGCCGTAATGATAATACCCATATAAACCACTGACATTATCATATAACAGAACAAATAAACTATCACGGGAAAAGCAAGGTAGAACAGTATTACTATCATTATTGAAAGTATCACGCCTATAAGCGGAGATTCAGGCAAAGCAGCATATATCTGGGGTTCTATTTTGATGAATACGAAGCATATGACTGTGAAGAACAGATTGTCTTTCGGGAAAACATAATGATCCCCAAACAGAAAAAATGTTTTTAAGTCTTGTGAATCTGGAGCATAAGAGATGGGTGCTTGAAAAGGTCACAGACGGTTGGCGTGGGATAAGCGGAGAAGACCATGAGCGTATGCTTAAAGAGCTTGTCAGCGGGAGCGGTCTTCGTTCAAAGCTCTATGACAAGGAAAAACGTATCCATCACTGTATCGCATTCAGTACAGATGACACTCCTCTCAACAGTGACGAGTACAATGAAAACAATAAACAAAAATGGTCGGAATATCCCATTGATCCGAAATTGGACGAGTTGGACAGAATATCCGTTGAAATGCATCAGGCACTGACGGAACAGGCGGCTTCAAAGGGAATACTTCCTCTGTAATTTTTCGAGCAAAAACTAAAAAGTACCGTGATAGCGGAAAAAAGCGGAATATCACGGCAAATGTTAAAAAATACAGATAAATAGCCGATTTTCAAGCGTTTCAAAAAGGAACACTCTGAAAAATCGGCTATTTTTTTATTTTTGCTTGCGAGTTGTAAAACGGCACTTCGGGGCATATTTGGAATGAATTCGGGTATGCTTTTACAGTGCCGCTGTATCGTTTAAAAGTGTTTAAAGGCTGTTTAATACTGCATTTTCGGGCATTTAAAAGAATTTGTTGCTCGTGGAGTTGTGATTTATTTAATCGGAACATTCGGAACCAAATCAAAATTTAATTGGAACACGTTCCGAATACGATAAAAAGCGGCTTTTTTACAGTTTTCCGATTTTCAGTCATTGTTCTGCTGTGATGAATAATTATACATAATTTTGCATAAATATTCATTTGTGTATTGCTCAAAATACTACCACTTTTAACGTTCTTATTTGTCAGAAATAATTTTGTTATCTGAGTGTAATTCTTTTTTTAGTTTTCTTATGAATGTATTATAACTTGGGAGGGGTAGCAAATCTGGTCTTACTTTTTCGATTGCATCTACTGTTAAGTTATAGCATTTCATTTTATCATAATAAACTAAATTGTTATAAAAATCAAGAAATATCTCCCACGCAACTGTTGGAATAGAACAGCGATTTTTGTTATGACCGCCACGAAGATCTATTAGACCACATATACCGTATTTTTTTAATGCTCTTTTCTTCCGATAAAGTATATCTGTCGAAACTTGAATATCGGGATATTTCAAAGCAACGATAGTGGCAAAGTCTTTTGTCGCCTGTGTTTTTGAGGGTTTATCAATGCAATAATCTTCCCATTCTTTTAGAATATTGCTCCACAAAGTAATTTCTTCACGCTGATCAGCTGTATAGTCTTCAACATTTATACTTCGTTTTGGTTTGTCTGAAATTTCCTTAACTTTCCGTTTCGTTTTATGACCAATAAGATAGTCAACAGAACAGTAGAAATAATCTGATAATAACATCAAGACCTGAATATCAGGGACAGTATGGTTATCTTTCCAACTTTGAATTTCACTTTCGTCTATGTTAAGTGTTTCGGCAAGTTGCTTTATGCTGATTTTATTTTTGCTCATCAGCTTAGACAAAGTTTCAAAGAATGTCATAAGTCAATTTCTCCTATGTAATTAATCTTCCTTTTTGGTTTCGTCTACAAAATCATATATCTGTTTCATAAGGTCTGTTTTCTGTCTATAAGTAAGATTGGACAAGAGCAGACCTATTTCTTTTGTCATTTCATCCGTGGCACTTATAGTGACAGTGTTATTTTCTATCGCACCTCCAACAACTGCTTGGA
>CADCCP010000007.1 GCA_902800005.1 uncultured Ruminococcus sp.
CACACCCCTTTCCAAAAAAAACTGATTTTTATTGGATATTAAGATAGTGCAAAAGAAATTTCTCGGCAAGACTGTTCGGTTTGATATTTTCGCAAGCCTGTTCATGTGTGAACCACTGTGCTTTGTCAACTTCACCTGTATTCAGGTGTGCAAGACTTTCATTTTCCACCGTACACGCATAATTCAGCATAAGTGTATTTGTCTTTTCAAAATACTCGCTTTTATTGAAGTGCATATCAATGACTTTAAGTCCCGTTTCTTCCATTACTTCACGCATAACGGCATTTTCCGCATTCTCGCCTTTATTAACGTATCCTGCAACAAGAATGTTATTTTTCCTGCCATACTGCTGTATCAAAAGAATTTCGGTTTTATCGGGATTTTCTACTATCATGCTGACTGCCGTTGAAAATATCGGGAATCTGTATTCACCGCACTTTTCACAATACGGTATCTTTCCTTCATTTTCCAATTCTCTTTCCGTCAGCTTTGTACCGCATTCATAACAGTATTTCATTTTACATTCTCCTTTTCCGTGTGCTGTTCGGGCAGGACTGCTTTTTTTGGCACAGGCGTAGCTTTGACAAGTTTTCCGAAAACCATTGCCAAAGTTATGAACACTATACCTCCAAGCATGATCTCTACAGGATAAAAATATAATTCAGTCTCACCGATGATAAACGGAAGGATCGCAATTGCTCCTGCGGGAGGAAAATATACTTTTATCATCTTCATTGTATATAACACCAACATGATAACGCCGAATACCACCACTGTCAAAGGCAAATTCAAGATCGTGCATAAAAGCATCCTCGAAAATGCCCCCAAAAATGCCGCCAGTGTAGTCATTATCAGCACAGGGACAGGTATCTTTCTAACACTGCTTTTGTGATATGTAAATTCGCAGAATGCTACTATCAGCGGCGGAGCTATTATAAATCTTATATCCAGATGTAAAGCAAATCCCGTCATTACCGCCATAACTATTATAATAAATGTCCACCTCTTGATTTCAAGAGGAACATCATAGAATATAGGCTTGTATCTGTATACTTTTTTCAGTTTCTTTTTTTCAAGCAGTATCTGCCCCCCTGCCACAACTGCCGTCAGGATTATGACCGACAGCGGATATATTATATTGTTGACCTCCGTTAATATCGGCAATATACACGCTGATATAAGCGGCAGCATAGTCGTCTGCGATATAAGCACAAGTGCCATACATACAAGCATCCCCACCACTATTTTCAGATACAGCGGTGCTTCTTCGATATAAGCCGATATGTAATAGCCTGCACCTGCGGCTATCGACATGAACAACAGCATTTTTTCACGGTTCGTTCTCCATATATGCTTTGGGGACAGCCATGCACCTATCACCAATGCAGCTGTTTCAGGGAAGATGATCTCATTTTCCATGAGTATCTCCGACAGAAATACCATGATAGTCACAAGCCCTGCGGACAGCCATATTTTTATATTTATCTTCTTATTTAATGTCAAAACAAAGACCTCCTTTCCATCTATACGATCAATGATAACAGCATTTGGATAAAAAATCAACCCCCCTGAACTTCTTTCGGAAAAACTTGATTTTTGATTGAATTAAGGGATATAATGTGATACAATTTTCTCAGAGGTGAGAGCTTTGAAAAAGTATCATACAAAAGAACAAATGTCCGAAGCCTTCCTGACAGGTGCTGTTTTATCCGTTGTAGGCGGATACTTTGATGCATACACCTATATTGCAAGAGGAGGCGTATTTGCAAATGCACAGACAGGAAATATTGTCCTGCTCGGTGTAAAGCTGATGCAGGGGGACTTTCTGAAAGCATTGACATATCTTATACCCATATTTGCATTCATACTCGGCGTATTCGTGGCAGAGTACATACGAAAATTCGGAAATTCCAAGCATCTTCACTGGAGACAGATCATCATTCTGATCGAGATAGTCATAGTAACAGCGGCAGCATTCATGCCAAACGGTGAAAAAGGTTTTCCTGCTTATGACATGATAGTGAATGTGGCAATATCTTTTGTATGTTCCCTTCAGGTGCAGAGCTTCAGAAAAATTCACGGCATAACCTGTGCCACCACCATGTGTACCGGAAATATGCGTAGCTTTGCCGACAATCTCGTACACTATGCCGATACAAAAAACAAGCAGTCTCTGAAAAATGCCGCAAAGTATTTTCTCATCAATTTTTTCTTTATCATAGGTGCAGTTATCAGTGCATTCCTGGCGAATATATTCGGAGAATTGTCTGTTATCTTCTGTGCAGGGGGACTTTTTGCCGTACTCATTCTAATGTTCATAAAGCCCTTTGAAATCACTCACTAAACAAAACGATCTGCATATTATGTTAGCAGGAACATCAAATGCAGATCGGGGTGAAAATGTGGGTATCACGGAGATATTCCTGCTAAGCACCGCTGCAAGCCTTGATGCCTTCAGCATAGGGGCTTCATGCAGCTTTTCAGGCATCAGAACACCTTTCAAAGCCAAATTAATCATGTGTATCATATCATTTGCCGTGACGAGTGCCGCTGTATGCTTCGGAGACCTTCTGAGCAATATCATTTCCGATATGCTCGGCAAGATAATAGGTGCAGCCATGCTGGGCGGACTTGGTATATATATGCTTTCAAGTGCCGCTCTCGACAGGGAGCCTGTTGAATGCGACAGGGACAATTCCTCTGTCATTGACGGCAGGGAAGCCTGTTTTATGGGACTTGCCATGTCAGTTGACTGCTTCATGGTCGGCATGACGGCAGGCATGGCAGGCAACAACGGTATACTTGTTCCGATAATATGCGGCATTTTCCAAATGCTGTTTCTGTATATCGGAGAGTTCACTGCAACGCATATCGCACAGCATTTGCAGAAAAAACATTTCAGCATTTTTTCCGGTACTCTCCTTATACTGACGGGTATTTCAAGATTTTTTATGTAAAAAAACACAAGTTCGATAAAGTGCCGCTCTCTCTGCCGCACTTTACCGAACTCTTATTTTTTACAGTTCGTTTGAGGGAAGTGTCACGCCTTCAGGACGTTTTATATCACTGTCACCGAAATATATATCATACCATACAAGAAATACATATATCGTCCAGACTTTACGGCTGTTGTCCTCTTTACCGTTGAAGTGGTCATCAAGATATGACACGATAAGGTCTGTATTGAAAAATTTCTTTGCCGTTTCAGATGTGAACATCTCTTTTACTTTGTTGTAGTATGTTTCATCCTTGAGCCATACCCTTGTCGGTACGGGGAAACCCAATTTTTCTTTCTGAGCAGTTGCCTTGGGCAGATGACGAAGTGCTGCCTGACGCATAGCATATTTTGTCGTACCTTTTGCAATACGATACTTTGTCGGGATAGTCCTTGCTACCTTCCATACTTCTTTGTCGAGGAACGGTACACGCAATTCAAGTGAATTTGCCATGCTCATTCTGTCGGCTTTCAGAAGGATGTCCCCTACCATCCATAAATTTATATCAAGATACTGCATTTTCGTCACTTCATCATAGTCTTTCACACGGTCATAAAAATTCCTGCACAAGTCCTGCGGGCGTGTGACGATGGAATCATCTTTTAAGATCTTCCTCTTTTCTTCATCGTCATACATGAAAGCATTGCCTATAAATTTATCTTCGGTTTTTCTTGCACCTCTGAGAATATATCCCCTGCCTTTGATATGGGGCATTTTCTTGGCAAATCTCGCAAGTGCATAACGCATTTTCTGAGGGATCACAGCTTGATAGAATTTGAAAACATGGGGTTCATTGTAGACGGTGTAACCGCCGAACAGTTCATCTGCACCTTCGCCCGACAAAACGACTTTTACAAATTTGCTTGCCAGATTGCAGACAAAGTACAGTGCAATGCAGGACGGATCGGCTAACGGCTGATCCATATGATACTGCACTTTCGGAACGGCTGACCAAAATTCTTCCGAACCGATAAGATGTGTATGATGATCCACTCCTATCTCTTTGGAGAGATTTTCAGCCCAGCTTATCTCATTGTACTTTGTTCCGAAGTCAAAGCCGACCGTGAAAGTCTTTTGATCGGCAAAGTATGTTGAAACATAACTTGAATCCACTCCGCTTGACAGAAAACACCCTACTTCAACATCACTTATCTTGTGGGCATTGACGGAGTTTTCAAAAGCCTCTTCAATATTGTCAATAGCATCATCTATTTTCAGATTTTTGTCCGGTTCAAAAGTCGCTTCAAAGTAACGGGTAGTTTTGACCTTGCCGTTACGATACCACATATAATGTCCCGGCAAAAGACAATATATACCCTCAAAGAAAGTTTCCGGCGGTACAACATACTGAAATGACAGATAATTGTCCAAAGCCTTATAATTAAATCTCTTTCTGTACTTGGGAAATTCAAGTATACTCTTTATCTCGGAAGCATACACAAGCTGACCGTCAATGACCGCATAATGCATAGGCTTTATACCGAAGAAATCCCTTGCAATGAAAACGGACTTGTCCTTTATATTGTATATGGCAAAACCGAACATTCCACGCAGTTTATTAAGCAGTTTTTCTCCCCACTGTTCAAAACCGTGTATAAGCACTTCAGAATCTGTACTTGTAGTGAAAGTGTGTCCGAGAGAAATGAGTTCTTCACGCAGTTCTTTGTAGTTATATATCTCACCGTTGAACGTCAGTACAAGCGTTTTGTCTTCATTGTAGATAGGCTGACTGCCATTATCAAGGTCAATAATGCTAAGACGGCGGAATCCCATTGAGATATTCTTGTCTTTATCCATGTAGTAGCCGAAACTGTCAGGACCTCTGTGGGTGATGACATCCGTCATGTTTTCCAATACTTTATCTCTGTCGGGGACTTCACCGGTAAATCCGCATAATCCGCACATATCAAACAATCTCCTTTTCCTTTTTTTTACAAAGCAATTTTACCACATACATCACAAACTTTCAATATCAAAAAATTATTCTTAAAATGTGATTTCAAAATACAGTACAAAAAATTCTTCAAAATCCGTGTTTTTTGGAATCGATTTGACAATATTTAAAAATTTCCATTTATACATTGAATTTTGACAGAAATAATTATATACTTAGATAAAAAGACAGAAAGAAGTGATCGTATGGAAGTTGTGGGCAAACTTGGCATATTGCTGAAAAAGTTTTTCAACAGTATGGAATGTTTCAGGTTTGTGCTGTTTCTGGCACTGTTTTTCGGGATAGAGATGATATCGAATATCACAATGGGTATCATCATGCTGTGGTCGTTGTATTTGGGAGTATACAGGCTTATCATCAAGGGCGGTATCAGGCGTATCCGTTACAGAAAGATCATCTATCTGTTTTTAGGATTTGCAGTTCTGACGGTAATATTACACTCCGCAACAAATCTTGCCGACAATTTGGTGATCGTATATGTCATGGCGGTGTATTTTTTTCAGATATGCGGGCTTTACTCCGAAAAAAGCAATATCCGCTGTCAGAGAGAGATCAAAAGGATACTTCAGTTCATCGTCATAGCTACAAGCATTATCATGATAATAGGCTTTATCGGTCTTGCAGTATTCCCAAAAGGCATCACATGGAGAGACTGGCACTTCATTCTGTATGAAAACAGATTTGTCGGCATACTCTTCAATGCCAACGTCACGGGATTTTACGGAGTAATGGCAGTCATTGCGTGTCACATACTGTGGAGGATCATACGGGCTCAAAAACAGCTTTCCGCAAGGAGAAAAATCTTTTATGTCATATGCATAACCATCAATGCAATGGCACTGTTCCTGTCGGATTCCAATGCCTCGCTGCTGTTTCTGGTAGCATACTGCTCATTCGTGATGTTCTACATACTTTTCAGAGACTTCGGCAAAAAAAGAATGCATGGTTTCATTCTTAGAATAGCCGCAACCGTTTTATCATTTGTAGTCATAATAACATCACTGGTATTTTTCAGGATGGTCACACAAAGTCAGGTATCTCTCGCCATCACTTCCGGACACTCCAAGGCAGAGCTTTCAACAGGTACTGCCACAGAAGGCGGTGTGGTCGAACTGAAAGATGACGAGTACAGAGAGAATATGTTCGGTCACAAAAATACAAACATAGACAGCGGACGTTTCAAAGTATGGGTGCAGGCAGTACAGATGTTTGAAAAATTCCCGCTTATGGGTATCGGCAAGGCAAATATCGTGGACTACGGTGCATTATATATAGGCGGCTTGAGATACAGTGATTTCCATAACGGAATGATAACTATTCTTATAAGCTACGGACTTGTTGGAATGAATCTTTTTATCGTATTTTCACTGACTATCGCCAAGGATATTATCAAGACCATATTCATATACAAGAAAAAATGCCGTGATGACGGAAGCGTTCCCGTACTTGCAGCAGCATTCTGCATATCATATGTCATATATTCAATGTTTGAACTTGCTCTGCTTGCTGGCATCTCCTACAGGATATATATATTTTGGCTGATAATAGGCTTTGCTCTCAGCTATGTCAGAAAATACAATATACAGTCAAAGTACAGTACTGAAAGTTCCGATCAGACAGTGACAGACCTGCCTTCAGCAGTCGAAAATATCCGTAAAAGACGTAAACTCAGACTTCGTGATAATGCGGCACTGATGAAAATATATATCGAAAACAATCCAAAAGTAGAAAAACTCCTGCATAAAGAAGAGTAAAAATGATCGGCTGTTGATGTAAACATCAACAGCCGGTCTTTTTATTCTGTTTCAGCAGATGTCTGTGATACGATCATCTGTACTATTTCAGTTTCTTCGGAATCATCTTCAACGGAATATCCGCATCCGTCTGCATTGCAGAATAAAACAGGTTTTTTGCCTTTTTTCTTAAAAAGCACTCCACCGCACTGCGGACATTTTTCATTTGTAGGCTGATACCACGAAATAAAGTTGCAATTCGGATAATTTGAGCAGCCGTAAAATAACCTGCCTTTTTTGGTCTTTCTCACGACTACGGAACCGCCGCATTTCGGGCAGACCACATCTTTGAGTATATCTATGACTTTCACGATATTCTTGCAGTCAGGAAAACCCGAACAAGCAATGAATTTGCCATATCTGCCGAATTTTACGACCATAGGCTTTCCGCATTTGTCGCATACCAGATCGGTCTTATCCTGCTCAAGCTCTATCTTCACATCTTTCATATCCTCTTTTGCCTGCTTGAGAGTTTTATCGAAATCAGTGTAGAAGTCTGTCAAAAGGTCTACCCAACCGCATTCGCCTTCTTCAACCGTATCAAGTCTCTGTTCCATCTGTGCAGTAAATTTGACATTCACTATTTTCGGGAAACGCTCTTCCATGAGCTTTGTAGTGACTTCACCGAGTTCTGTCGGGTAAAGTGTTTTATTTTGACGTTTCACATACTCCCTTGATGTGATCGTAGATATTGTCGTAGCATATGTTGAAGGTCTGCCGATACCGTATTCTTCCATAGCTTTTATGAGGGAGGCTTCCGTATAACGTGCAGGCGGCTGTGTGAAATGCTGATTCGGGATCATCTCCCTGACCTTGACAGGCATATCTTTGATGAGTTCCGGCAGTTCACTTTCTTTTTCCTCATCACTGTTGTCAGTGCTTTCGACATAAAGCACCGTGTATCCCTCAAAGTCCACTACATAGCCTGATGCTTTGAATATATATCCGTTCACGTTTATATCTGCCTGAGTAGTCTTTTGTATGCACTCCGCCATCTGACAGGCAATAAATCTTTCCCATATAAGTTTATAGAGTTTATATTGATCTGATGTAAGACTTGCTTTAATGCTGTCGGGAGTGAGAGTTACAGTTGTGGGACGGATGGCTTCATGACCGTCCTGTGCATTGGAACGTGACTTGAAATGCCTGTGACCGCCTGAAGGCAGATACTTCACACCCCATGTATTTTTGATATAATCCTCTGCGGCATTGAGAGCATCCTCCGACAATCTGAGAGAGTCTGTTCTCATATATGTGATAAGACCGACTGCACCCATTCCCTGCACATCTATGCCTTCATACAGTTCCTGTGCAACTTTCATCGTCCTCTTTGACTGGAAGCCGAGTTTTCTTGAAGCCTCCTGCTGAAGAGTTGACGTGATGAACGGCGGTGCAGGCTGACGTTTTCTTGTACCATGCTTGACCTTCTCCACAAAAGGCTGTGCATCCTTCATCTCTTCCAGAATTTTTTCAGCCTGTTCTTTTGAAGAAATTTTGATCTTGCCGTCTGCATTTCCGTGAAATGTCGCTGCAAACACCTTTCTGCTGCCTTTGGGAATGAATTTTGCATCTATACTCCAATATTCTTCAGGCTTGAAAGCCTTTATCTTTTCTTCACGGTCAACGACTATCCTTACCGCAACAGACTGCACACGACCTGCAGAAAGTCCCTTTCTTATTTTCTTTGACAAAAACGGGCTTAATTTATATCCCACAAGTCTGTCTAAAATACGTCTTGCCTGCTGTGCATTCACCAAGTCGATGTCTATTTTTCTCGGACTGCTCATACCGGTGCTGACACCCGTTTTGGTGATCTCGTTGAAAGTCACTCTGTTGGTATCGTTCAGGTCAAGTCCCAGAAGATATGCCAAATGCCAAGAAATAGCCTCACCCTCACGGTCGGGGTCTGTCGCAAGATAGACATATTCACTTTTTTCTGCCAACTTGACCAATTCGTCAGCTAATTTCTCCTTGCCCTTGATGATCTCATACTTCGGGGCAAACTTCTTTTTTATATCCACACTAAGCCTGTTCGGATTCAGGTCTCTTATATGTCCCATTGAAGCGACCACTTCATATCCCGAACCGAGATATTTTTTGATCGTCTTTGCCTTTGCAGGCGACTCCACTATCACAAGTTTCGACATGATTTCCTCCAACAAAAATTATTTTCTGATATACCCCCTGCCTGCCACGCTCTTGACATATCCCATTATTTCAAGCTCTGTCAGGGCAGATTTAACTTCCTGTGCAGAAAGTCCCGTCTGATTCGATATATCATCATAGTTGACAGGGGCATCTGAAATTGTATGATACACCATAACAGCATTGTCTGTCAACTGTTCAAGCAAAATTTTATCATCATCCGCCTTAAAATCTTCTTCGACAGGCTCATCAGACCTGATCTCCTGTTTATTTTCGTCTGCCGTACCTGACCGATCTTTTATTTTATGCCCTGTTCTTTCGTACCAGCCGAGTATATCTGAATGTGTTTCCACCGCCTGTGCACCATTTTCTTCAAGTGCATTCGAGCCGAAAAATCTTTCATCATGAATATCGCCTTTGACAAAAAATATCTTTCTGTTATTTTTTCGTGCTTCCTGATATGTTTTCAGCGAACCGCTCTTCACTCCTGCCTGAACGACGAGTGTACAATCAGATATTCCTGCTATTATCCTGTTTCTTTGAAGAAATGTATGCTTCTGCGAGGAAAGATATGGCGGATATTCCGAAATCAATGCACCGTTTTGAGCGATTTTTTTTCTCATATCAAGATTCTTCAAAAGATAGTTGGTGTTGATTCCGCACCCCAAAACACATATCGTTTTGCCGCCGCATGACATACAACCTTTATGTGCGGCACTGTCAACGCCATCCGCACCTCCGCTGACCACCACCACATCATTCAGTGCCAGACCTGCCGCTATGTCAAACGCATATTTTTCACTTTCTTCCGTTGCCTTTCTCGAACCCACGATCGCCGTATAAAGTCCTGTATCGGTTTCGGGTATTTCCCCCTCCATGTACAGCAGCAGCGGGCAATCTGACAGTTCCTTCAATCTTGCAGGATATTTCGGATCAAACAGTGTCAGCAGCTTATATCCCATCTGCTGACAGTCATCATACACCTTTTTTGCATATCTCAGATCCTGCCTTATGATCTTATCCACTGCATGAGCAGTGAACAAGCCTGTATTTCTCAGAAATTTTTCATCTGACATGATAATATCTTCAGGCTTTTCAAAAAAATCAAATATTTCTCTTACTCTTGCATTTCCGAAACTGATACAGTCCTGCAGCCATATCCATAATACTGCCCTGTCTGTCAAAATATCCCCCCATATCAATGTACAATGTGCAATGTGCAATGTACAATGTGCAATGTACAATGTGCAATGTACAATGTGCAATGTGCAATGTACAATGTGCAATGTACAATTCACAATGTACAATTATCTATATTGGCAATTTTTATTGCTGGAATCTGTATAAAAGTATCGCTGCCGCTGCCGCTGCATTCAGTGATTCCGCTCTGCCTTTCATACTTATCTTAACACGTTTGGAACACACCTTAATAGTTTCCTCTTTCAATCCGCCGCCCTCATTGCCGATAAGCATGACTCCGCCCTTTGCAAAATCAATGTTTTCAATATCTTCTGCATTTCTCGGTGTAGAGGCATATGTCATTATGCCTGATCCTGAAAGTTCAAGTATATACTTCGTGAAATCCTCTGCGATTATCACAGGCAAGCGGAAAACTGCTCCCATGCTTCCCCTTGCTACTTTCGGCGAGTATACATCACAGCAGTCTTTGGAAAGTATGACTCCGTCAATTCCGAGAGCTTCCGCTGTTCTTAAAATAGTCCCCATATTCGATGGATCCTGTATATTCTCCAAGCCCGCATAATAACGTCCAATCTCTATTTTATATGATAAACTTGTTTTGTCAAGTGTTTTGAA
The DNA here is from genome assembly GCA_902800005.1 of uncultured Ruminococcus sp. Lineage (GTDB taxonomy): Bacteria > Bacillota > Clostridia > Oscillospirales > Acutalibacteraceae > UBA1213. The sequence goes on from CADCCP010000007.1 coordinate 10,704, forward strand.
TATACACAACAATCCCTGCGGTGAATTGGTATCGGAAATTTTCTTAAAAAGCGATTCGCTTATTTCAAAATTTTTCTTTGCAGCGGCAAATATCTTTTCAAACTCTTTTGGATATTTCTCCATGCCGTTTTTTGTATATAAAAAAACATTCACGACTGCTCCCGACAAAACTCCGTCCATGCATAGCCTTGCACCCTCTGCAACGAAGCATTTCTGTTCCCTTCTGTAAGATGAACTTGACAGCAGTTTTGAAACGTACTTTATAATTTCATTATCCTTGCTTGTAATCATTCATAAGCCCTCAATTTATCTCTTATTAAAATTGCAGTTTGAGAGATGGTCAAATTTTCCTCTTTTACTGAAATATCCGCATACTTCTCATATAAAGGCACTCTTTCATCATACAGGTCTTTCAAAGTCTGACTTTTTCTGATAGCCACTCCTCTTTGTTCAAGATTTCCGAGACGGTGGTTTATCTCCTCATAAGGCAGATCAATATATACTATCACTCCGATCTCCTTAAAATGTTCCATAGCATCTTTTCCGTATATGACACTTCCGCCCGTTGCGATAACGGTCTTTTTCACATTGATAGAAGCATTTACACGGTTTTCTATTTCTTCAAAGCCGTCAATGCCCTCCTGTTCAATGATGTCATGCAAGAGCCTGTTTTCACTTTCCTGTATCACCAAATCGGAATCCAAAAATCTGTATCCCAATATCTTTGCCAATACGACTCCCACTGTACTCTTTCCGCAGCCGGGCATTCCTATCAAAATCACATTTTTCATCACGTTCGCCTCCGCAAGCAATTATGCATTTAAAAAATGCACCCAAGTTATTGACACTCAGGTGCATTTGATATTCGATTAAAGAGCAGCCTTTGCCTTTTCAACGAGAGCGGTAAATCCTGCTGCATCAGCGATAGCGATCTCAGAAAGCATTTTTCTGTTGAGAGTAATACCGGCTTTTTTCAGACCGTTCATGAATGTAGAATAGTTCATGCCGTTAGCCTTGCAGCCGGCAGAGATACGGGTGATCCAGAGTCTTCTGAAATCTCTCTTTTTCTGCTTACGACCGATATATGCATAGTTGCCGCTTTTCATAACGGCTTCTTTCGCCATTTTAAAGTGCTTGCTTTTTGCACCCCAGTAACCTTTTGCAAGTTTAAGAACCTTTTTTCTTCTTTTGCGTGTTGCCAACGCACCCTTTACACGTGCCATAATATATACCTCCGATTGTAATTATTTATAAGGGATAAGCTTCTTGATAGCTGCTACATTTGTTCTGTCGGCAGCGACCGTCTTTCTCAGACCTCTTTTTCTCTTGGTGGTCTTCTTGTTGAGGATATGTGATTTATTTGCGTGTGCACGGATGACCTTTCCGGTTTTAGAGAGCTTAAAGCGTTTTTTTGCTCCACTGTGAGTCTTGATCTTAGGCATTTTAAGTGTCCTCCTTGTTAATAATTGCTTATTTGTTCGGCTTCGGTGCAAGGAACATCAGCATACTGCGTCCCTCCAGCTTTGCAGGCTTATCGATGACTGCAAATTCCTGACAGGCTTCGGCAAATTTATTCATTATTTCCGTACCGAGTTCGGGATGTCCCATTTCACGCCCTCTGAAGCGTATGGATACCTTCACTTTATCGCCGCTTTTTATGAATTTCTGCGTATGATTGAGCTTTGTATTAAAATCATGCGTGTCTATATTAAGTGAGAGTCTTATCTCCTTTATATCCACAACGTGCTGATTTTTTCTTGCCTCTTTTTCACGCTTTGCCTGTTCAAAGCGATACTTGCCGTAGTCCATGATCTTGCACACAGGCGGATTGGCCTGCGGTGCGATCTTCACCAGATCGAGATTTTTTGCAGCAGCCTTTTCAAGTGCCTGTGCAGCACTCATGATACCAAGCTGACCGCCGGTCTGATCGATCACTCTGACTTCCTTATCACGAATTTCCTCGTTGATCTGAATTTCCTGCTTGCTAATTTCAACGCACCTCCAAAACATATTTCAAAACATAAAATAAAGCACAGACTTCCCCGTCCGTGCAGCCAACATCATCGGGCACAAGAAACAAGCCCGAAATAATATTGACCTGTATCGGACGATACCCTACAGGTGAAAGCTCATAAGCTTTACTTTGTTGTACCCGTATAATATATCATATTTAATTATCTTTGTCAATAGACTTTTTTTATTTTTTTATACAAAAAGCGGCTGAGCTTTTTACACTCAGCCGCCTTCCGATCAAAATTTATTATATTATCACTTGTAATGCTTATCTCTTGCAACATAGGATGTATGCAGATAGTGATGAGATTTTTCCTTACCGGGTTCTTTGAAATACTCATCATAGATCATCTTGATAACAGGGCTGTCATCGCATACTCTGAATTCGGAAGTCTTATCCTGATCGTAGAGAGCCTTCGAGCGAAGTGCCTTGTAATCAACAAAGTTGCTGACGCTGTCGCTTCTTGTAGGCTGACCGCCGCCGTTGATGCAGCCGCCCGGACAAGCCATGATCTCTACCATATGGTAATCAGCTTCACCGTTCTTGATCTTTTCAACGAGTTTGCGGGCATTGCCGAGACCTGATGTAACAGCTACCTTGACAGTTACGCCTGCTACTTCATAAGTTGCCTCACGGACTACTTCAGGACCACGAACTTCTTCAAAGTCAACTTTCTGGAAGTTACCGTCAAGTATCCTTGCAGCAGTACGGAGAGCTGCTTCCAGAACACCGCCTGTTGCACCGAAGATCACACCGCCGCCTGTTGCCTTATTGAACGGAGCATCGAAATCTTCATCGGGCAGATTTGCAAAATCAAGTCCTGCACGTTTTATCATTCTTGCAAGTTCTCTTGTAGTGAGGGCAACGTCTACATCATCAAATTCCGGATAGGAACGGAGCTGAGGACGTGTTGCTTCAAACTTCTTTGCCGTACAGGGAATAACGCTGACAACAAAGACATTTTTCGGATCAATATTATTCCTGATACAGTAGTAACTCTTGAGTACAGCACCAAACATAGCCTGCGGAGATTTGCAGGTAGAAAGATGAGGTATCATTTCAGGATAGTAATGTTCAACGAACTTTACCCAACCCGGACAGCATGATGTGAACATCGGGAGAGTGCCGCCGTTCTTTATTCTTTCAACAAGTTCGTTTGCTTCCTCAATAATAGTAAGGTCAGCCGTAAAGTCCATGTTGAATGCCTTGACGTTTTCGCCCAATCTCTTGATAGCGGCAACCATCTTGCCTTCTACATTTGTGCCTATCGGCATACCGAAAGCTTCACCGAGAGTAGCCTTGATGGACGGAGCCGTGAAGAACAGGACCTTCTTTTTAGGATTGGCAATAGCATCCCAAACTTTTTCTTCCTGAGGCTTCTCATAGAGAGCACCGACAGGACAGCTCACTACGCACTGACCGCAGCCTACGCAGGGAGTATCATTCAAACTCTTGTCGAAAGCACTGCCAACGTGTACAGAGAATCCACGATTCATTGCACCGATAACGGAAATGCCCTGAACATTCTTACAGGCTGCAACGCAACGCATACAGTTGATACATTTATTGTCATCACGAACGATATACGGTGAAAGGTCATCGATCGGGAATACAGGCTCTTCCGTTTCAAAAGCATCTTCATCCACACCGTATTCGATAGCCAGCTTCTGCAGTTCGCAGTTCTGGTTTCTTATACAGGAAAGGCACTTTTTATGGTGAGTGGAAAGGAGCAGTTCAAGAGTTGTTTTTCTTGACTTTCTGACAGCAGGGGTGTTTGTGAACACTTCCAGACCTTCCTCAACGGGATATGCACAGGCTGCCAAAAGACCTCTGCGGTTTTTAGCCTCTACAACGCATATACGACAGGCACCGATGCAGTTCACATCCTTGAGATAGCAAAGAGTAGGTATCTCGATATTAGCCTCTTTTGCTGCCTGCAATATAGTATATTCCTTTGGAACTTCAACGGGAATATTATTTATTTTCAGATGTACAGTTTCCATGAATACAGTTCCTCCTTATATAGTGCGAATTGCACCGAACTTACAGTTAGCCTGACAAACACCGCACTTGATACACTTGCTCTGATCGATAACATGGGGCTGTTTAACTGCACCCTTGATAGCCTTGACAGGACAGTTCCTTGCACAGAGCGTACAGCCTCTGCACTTGTCTTCGATAACTTCATATCTGATAAGCGATTTGCAGACACCTGCTTCGCACTTGCCGTTATAGATATGATCGATATATTCCTGACGGAAGAATTTCAGTGTAGAAAGTATCGGGTTGGGAGCAGTCTGACCGAGTGCACAAAGTGAAGACTTCTGCATATGCTCTGCAAGAGCCTCTATTCTCTCAATATCACCGTCTTCACCCTTGCCCAAAGTGATCTTTTCAAGATATTTGAGCAGCTTTCTTGTACCTACACGACACGGCGTACACTTACCGCAGCTCTCATCAACTGTAAATTCAAGATAGAATTTTGCGATGTCTACCATACAGGTATCTTCATCAAGGACGATCATACCGCCCGAACCCATCATTGAACCGATAGCTGTGAGGCTCTCATAGTCGATAGGTGTATCGATATATTCTGCCGGGATACATCCGCCTGAAGGACCGCCTGTCTGAGCAGCCTTGAACTTCTTACCGTTGGGGATGCCGCCGCCTATTTCCTCTATTATCTCACGGAGAGCTGTACCCATCGGAATATCAACAAGTCCGACATTGGTGATCTTACCGCCGAGTGCAAATACTTTTGTACCCTTACTTGTTTCAGTACCCATAGAAGCATACCACTGACTGCCCTTACGGATGATCTGTGCGATATTAGCATATGTTTCAACATTGTTGAGAACTGTAGGCTTGTCGAAAAGCCCTTTAACAGCAGGGAACGGAGGACGGGGACGAGGCTCACCACGATTACCTGCGATAGAGGTCATCAAAGCTGTTTCCTCACCGCATACGAATGCACCTGCACCGAGTCTTATCTCTATATCAAAGCTGAATCCGCTTCCGAGAATGTTCTCACCCAAGAAGCCGTATTCTCTTGCCTGTTCGAGAGCTATTTTAAGTCTTTCAACGGCTATGGGATACTCTGCACGAACATATACAAAACCTCTGCAAGCACCGATAGCATAACCTGCTATTGTCATAGCTTCGATGATACACTGGGGATCGCCTTCAAGAATGGAACGATCCATGAATGCACCGGGGTCACCTTCGTCGGCATTACAGCATACATACTTAATATCTCCGGGAGAAGCCTTTGCGAACATCCACTTTCTTCCTGTGGGGAAGCCGCCGCCGCCTCGTCCACGCAAGCCTGAATCAAGTACTTCTTTTATTACTTCATCGGGGCTCATGGGAGTGAGAAGAACTTTTGCCAATGCCTGATAACCGCTTGTAGCGATATATTCATTGATATTTTCGGGGTCGATACCGCCGCAGTTTCTCAGAGCGATACGACGCTGTTTCTTATAGAAGTTTGTTTCCAGAAGAGGAGTTATAGTACCGTCGGGCTTTACAGTTTCTTTATAGAGAAGTTCTTTTACAACGCTGCCGCCCTCTTTGAGATGTTCTTTAACTATTCTCTTAACGCCTTCGGGAGTAGCCTGTGAATAGAAAACGCCTTCGGGATAAACTATCATGATAGGACCGAGTGAACAAAGACCGAAACAACCCGTGCGTACCACGAGTACGTCTTTGATACCGTTTTCTTCAAGGGCATCTTCAAGAGCCTTGAGAACTTTCTTACTGCCGGACGATGTACAGCCTGTACCGCCGCATACGAGTACCTGCTTGCGATACTGTGTATTAGCAGCTATCTTGGCACTTTCTTCCGCAACAACTTTACGAACTTTTACGATGTCTTTGTATTCATTTTTAATTCTATTGAGTTCTTCCAGTGTCATTATTTATTTCCCCCTTCTTCTTTGATATACTTGTCAAGGATCTTTCCAACAAGGTCGGGGGTAAGTTTTCCGTAAACTTCCTCATCGACCATCATGACAGGTGCAAGACCGCAAGCACCTACACAACGGCATGAATCGATCGAGAAAAGTCCGTCAGCCGTACACTCACCGCTCTTGATACCGAGCTTCTTTTCCACTTCTGCAAGCACCTTATCGGCACCCTTTACATAACACGCTGTTCCAAGACAGACACTGATCTTGTGTTTGCCTTTGGGGGTAAGGCTGAATCTCGAATAGAATGTGGCAACACCGTAAACCTCGCTGAGCGAGATGCCGAGACCGTCAGCAACCATCTGCTGTACTTCTATCGGAAGATAGCCGTAGATCTCCTGAGCCTCGTGGAGTACGGGAAGCAGTGCACCCGGTAACTCTTTGTTCTTAGCGATAACTTCAAGAAGCTGCTGTTCCTGTTCCTGAGTTCCCTTGAAAGGGATATTATCTGCCATTTATATTCCTCCATATCTTAAATAAATTTTTTTGGACATATCGGAAAAGGCACAATCATACCATAAAAACCGATATACTCCGTCTTTAAACCATTATACTAATTTTTTTGTTCAAATACAAGGATTTTTTATAATTTTTTTTAATTTTTTTTTTGGAAAAACGCCGAAAAACTGCATGATTTGAAAAAATCAGACTTATCAACAAAAATTCTATGTGTTTTTTGGGCAATATTTTTCATCTCAAAAAATATTTTTAATGTTATAAAAGAATTATAATTTATCCTGACTATATTAAAATTGAATTAAAATAATACATGAAAGAGGGAATTTTTATGACAAATGTAAAGTACGGCATGAAAAAAGCTGCAAGCCTTTTAATGTCGGCTATACTGTCCGTATCTGTATTTTCCGTCATGGGAAATATTGATGCCGATGCTGTCACCTATTCAGAGATGTCGGCTCTCGACCAATACAAGTATACCGGCAATGACTTGGGAGCAAACTACTCTCCGTCATCAACAACTTTTAAAGTCTGGGCTCCGACCGCTTCAGATGTGAAGATCAAGCGTTACAAGACGGGCAGTGATTCCGAAAGCGGTGCTGCTGTCATCGAAACCAAAGCCATGACCAAAAATGCAAGCAACGGTGTATGGTCTGTAACTATTTCAGGTGACCTGAAAAACACCTATTACACCTATCTTGTCACGGCTAAAGATGCTGTAACAGGTGTTGAAGGTGTCAAGGAAACTGTCGATATTTATGCACGTTCAACGGGTGTTAACGGTATGCGTGGCATGGTAGTTGACCTTGACAGCACCGATCCGGCAGGTTGGGAAAATGACAAGCGTGTGAAATGCCCGAATCAAACAGATGCTATAATTTGGGAAGCCCATGTCAGAGACTTCTCCTCATCGTCAGATTCAGGCATGACCAACAAGGGCAAATATCTTGCCTTTACAGAAACAGGCACTACTGTTAACGGTGACGGCATACATAAAACAGGTATCGACTATCTTGAAGACTTGGGTGTCACTCATGTACATCTTCTTCCGGTCTACGACTACGGCAGTGTTGATGAAACTAAACTCAGTACAGATCAGTTCAACTGGGGCTATGATCCCATGAACTACAATACCCCCGAAGGCTCATATTCCACTAACCCATATGACGGAAGTGTAAGAGTCAAAGAGTTCAAACAGATGGTTCAGGCTCTGCACAAGAAAAATATCGGTGTCGTCATGGACGTTGTATACAACCACACCTATGCAGGCTCCGACAATAAAAACGACTGGTTCAACTATACCGTTCCGAATTACTATTACAGACAGAATGCAAAAGGCGGTTTCTCGAATGCCTCCGGATGCGGCAATGAAACAGCCAGTGATCGTGCCATGTATCAGAAATACATGATAGATTCACTTACCTATTGGGCTACGGAATATCACCTTGACGGATTCCGTTTCGACCTTATGGGCGTACATGATACCGATACCATGAATGCTATCCGTACAGCTCTCGATAAAATTGATCCCGATATTCTCATATACGGCGAGCCTTGGACGGCTGATGCAACGACCTGTCCTAAAACAACTGCTACTCAGCCTAACATGAAATACGTTTCCGAAGAGATAGCCGCTTTCAATGATAAAGTCAGAGATGCCATCAAGGGCAGTTGTTTCAATGCGGCAGACCCCGGATTTATTCAGGGTGCAGGCTTTGAAGAAGCACTCAAAGGCGGTATTCAGGCAAGTTCTACCACCATGTCGGATAAATGGTCAAAACAGCCTTCACAGACCGTTACATATACCTCTGCACATGATAACTACACTCTCTATGATAAACGCGTCAAATCTTGCAAGGGCGGCTCAGGCTACGGAAACCGTTATGATGACCTTGTAGCCATGAATAAACTTGCAGGCGGTATAATCCTCACTTCTCAGGGTATTTCATTCTTCCAAGCAGGCGAGGAATTTGCACGAAGCAAATACGGTGATGAAAACAGTTATAAATCTCCTACTTCCGTAAATCAGCTCAAATGGCAGAATACCATCACTTACAAAGATATTTATGAATATTACAAAGGTCTTATCGAAATAAGAAAAGCCTATTCTCCTTTCAGAGACCCGACAAATACCTCTAACGGCACTATATATTTCTCATGGGGAACAAATATGCCCAAAAATGTCGTTGCATTCACGATGTATAATAAGATAAATCCCGGCAGTGAATGGGATTATGTAGCTGTCATTCATAATGCCAACGCCTATGAACAAACTGTTACTCTCCGTACTTATGATGATAAAACTCTCCCGTCACAGTGGGTTATCGTTGCCAACGGCACGAAAGCAGGAACAGTATCTCTCGGAACAACAGGAAGTACAGTGACCGTTCCCGGACGTTCCACAATGGTACTTGTTGATAAAACGAGTTTTGACAATACAAGCCTTGACAAGAAATGCACCGTTACCGTCAACCACGTTGTAAACGGTCAGACTTACAAGACGGAAACTCTCAAGGGAAATGAAGGTACAAGTTATACCACATCTCCGCTTTCGGAACTTATCGATCAGGGTTATTCCGTGACTTCAACCGGTGCAACAAGCGGTACTTTCTCAAAAGCAGGTGCGACTGTTACCTATACATATACCATTGACTCCTCAAAGATCGGCACTGTTACCGTGAAATATCAGGATACAACAGGAAAATCTATAGCAAGTGATGATACCTTGACAGGACTTATCGGAAAGACATATTCATGTCAGCCTAAGACTGTCAAAGGCTATGAATACGTTTCCGCAACCGGCAGTACAAGCGGTACTTTCTCACAAACACCTGCAACCGTCATTTTCAAGTATCAGGAAGTTGAAGAAGATACTCTCAAAGTGCATTACTACAATTCAAACGGCTGGTCAGCAGTTTGTATGTACGTCTATAGCGGAAGCGGTACGACAGCAACGCAGCTTTCGGGTGCATGGCCAGGCAAGGCTATGACAAAGGAAAGTGATAATTGGTATGTCGGTGAAGTCAATACAACTGAAAGTGCATTGTTTATCGCAAACAATAATAATGCGGGAAGTCAGGATCCTACGGGTGTCGGCTCAACAGGTTACAATGTACAGGGTGAAGTCTGGATAAAATCGGGTAAAGTTTATCCCACAGGCAAAGTAAACGTCACATACACAACTCAGGACGGTAAACTCCTTGCAAGTGAAAAACTCAGCGGTATGGCTGACGGTACTAACAAATATACCACCTCTGCAAAAACTTTTGACGGTTATACACTGACTGCCACACCTTCCAATGCAACAGGTGCTTTCACTCAGGGTACTGTTACTGTCAACTATGTATACAAATCAAATCAGGTCGTTCCGCAGGAACTTAAAAACACCTCTTCTATCTCGGCAGAAACGATAAAACTTGGTGATACCGTTACTGCAAACGGCTCTGCAACAGGCGGTACAGCTCCCTATCAGTATCAGGTAGTCTATAAGAAAGCCTCCGACAGCAAATGGACTACTGCACAGAACTACAGCACAAACTCTTCTGTTACATTCAAGCCCGCATCTGCGACTTCTTATGACGTATGTATAAAAGTAAAGGACAGTGCAGGTACGGAAATCAAACACTTCTTTACCCTCACAGTAACAGGTCAGGCAACTCTTGCAATAAATTCATCCGTTTCCCCGACTTCCATAACTCTCGGAAGCACCTTTACTGCAAAAGCTTCTGCAACAGGCGGTTCAGGCTCTTATAAATATGCTTTCTACTACAGAAAAACTACCGATACCAACTGGACTACAAAACAGGATTTCAAAGCAAATTCCACTGTTTCCATCAAGCCTGCAAAGGCTACAAAATATGAAGTCTGCATAAAAGTAAAGGACAGTGAAGGCACTGTTGCAAAACAGTATTTTACCGTCAAAGTCATCGGTTCTGAAGCTCTTGCAATAAATTCATCAGTTTCCCCGACTTCCGTAACTCTCGGAAGCACCTTTACCGCAAAAGCTTCTGCAACAGGCGGTTCAGGCTCTTATAAATATGCCTTCTACTACAGAAAAACGGCTGATACCAACTGGACTACAAAACAGGATTTCAAAGCAAATTCCACTGTTTCCATCAAGCCCGCAAAGGCTACAACTTACGAAGTATGCATCAAAGTCAAGGACAGTGACGGTACTGTTGCAAAACAGTATTTTACCGTCAAAGTTACAAGCAGCGAATTGACAAACAAATCAACTATCTCCTCAACGTCTGTTACTCTCGGTAATTCCATTACACTGACGGGTGCCGCCTCGGGCGGTGCAGGCTCCTATAAATATGCCGCATATTACAAGAGCAGCTCTGCATCTACATGGAATACAAGACAGGATTTCAGTTCCAATAACTATATCTCCATCAAATTCTCAGGCAAGGGTACAAAAGATGTCTGCATCAAAGTAAAAGACAGCTCCGGCACCGTTGCTAAAAAATACTTCGTCGTCACTGTCAAGTGACCTTAAATAATTAAAATAACAGCCGTCTGCAAGCATAACAGAACTTGCAGACGGCTGTTTTATACACCTGAAAATACACTCTTACAAACCCTGTATTTTCGGTATGACTGATAACTGTAAAATATAAATATATTTATCAATATATTTTGATATTTTCTGTAAATTGTGTTATAATTGACAAAATTTTATATAACGGAGGTTAAGAAAATGAAATCAAGAAAAACTTGGCGTAAGGTTTGGGCATTGTCGCTTGCGGCGGCGATGATTGCCGGAACCGGTATGTCAACATCCGGACAACTGATTGGAACAGGTCTCTCTGTTCATGCAGAGGAAAATACAGAAAATGCTGCATCTGTATTTTCATGGGATAATGCTACAGTATATTTTCTGCTTACAGACCGTTTTAAAAACGGCGATACTTCAAACGACAATGCTTACGGTCGTATGAAAACTGTTGCAAATGACTCAAGAGCTACTTTCCACGGCGGTGACTTTGCGGGTATCACAGAAAAACTCAATGAAGGCTATTTCAATGATCTCGGTGTCAACGCTATCTGGATAACAGCTCCTTATGAGCAGATACACGGTTATATACTCGGTGACAACTTCGCTTACTATCCCTATAATGGCAGCTATGCTCTTGACTATACCGAAACAGATGCCGCCTTCGGTACAAAAGCAGAATTTCAGACTATGGTCGATACCGCTCACTCAAAGGGTATCCGCATAATTATGGACGTTGTAATGAACCATGTAGGCTACAACAACATGATCGACATGAACGAGTACAATTACGGTACTCTCCTCGACGGCTGGAAAACTGTGTATGATGCAGGCGACCTCAGCAATTATCACAAGAAAATAGACTATGAAAGCAGTGCTGCCGACTGGGGACGCTGGTGGGGCAGTGACTGGATACGTTCAGGCTTGCCCGGATATAAAGAAGATGGCGGCGGTGACCTGACACAGTGCCTTACAGGTCTGCCGGATTTCCGTACAGAATCTACAAATCAGGTAGGTATCCCTCAGTTCCTTCAGACAAAGTGGACAAAAGAGGGTACTCTCGATGCTAAAAAGGCAAAATACGGCACTTCCAATACAGTTACAGGCTTTATCTCCACATGGCTCTCGGATTGGGTAAGAACCTACGGTATAGACGGTTTCCGCTGCGATACCGCAAAACACGTTGAGTTCGGCTCATGGAAACAGCTCAAAGACAAGTGTGTCGCTGCTCTCAAAGAGTGGAAACAGGCTAACCCCACTAAGAAACTTGATGACCTTGATTTCTGGATGACAGGTGAAGCATGGGGACACGGTGTAGGCAAAGACGGCTATTATACAAGCGGCGGCTTTGACTCTATGATAAACTTTGAAATACAGGGCAGCGGACCTGATGCCATTGTCGGTAAATATCAGGGCTATGCATCTGCAATAAACTCCGATCCGAGTTTCAACGTCCTTTCATACATTTCTTCACATGACTCTACTCTTGCAAGACCTGCCGATATGTATTATGAAGGTTCTGCATTCCTGCTTTTGCCCGGTGCAGTACAGATATATTACGGTGATGAGTCAGCCCGTCCCTTTGTACAGGGCATTCCGAACGACGGCGGCGGCGGTTCAGGTCACTCACTCAGAAGTGACATGAACTGGGGACAGAATGAAGACCTCGTTAAACACTGGGGTATTGTCGGACGTTTCCGTAACAATCACGTTGCAGTCGGTGCAGGTGAGCATATTGCTTTGACGGCTTCCAGCGGTACAGCTTTTGCAAGAACTTTCGACAAAAACGGCATTACAGATAAGATCGCAGCCGTTGTAAATGCAAGCGGCTCTGTAAGCATTGACGTTTCTGCTATATGGGCAGACGGCACTACTCTTGAAAACTTCTATGACGAAACGACCGCAGTTGTTTCAGGCGGCAAAGTTACTTTCAGTGCGGGTGCTCACGGTACTATCCTTATCCAAGAACCGGAAGGTGAAAGAGGTACTGTAACAGTTCAGCATATAAATCAGGATACGGGTGCTGTTATCAAAACACAGACTCTCTCCGGACTTGTAGGCGAAAGCTACACAGTATCTGCAGATGCAGAACTTACAAAAACTTATGACCTCGTTAAGACAGAGGGCAAAACTTCCGGCACATATTCAAAAGACGGTGCTACAGTTAAATTCTACTATCATCTTGATACTTCAAAATTCGGTACGATCACTGTTACTCATGTCGATGCGGCAACAGGTGAATCTATCGCAGCTTCCGAAACTATCACCGGCAGAGCAGGTGAAAGCTATTCCGCAGAACCTGCCGATGTCAAGAACTATGAAGTAGACCTTGCTTCTTCTACCAACACAAGCGGTACTTTCAAAGCAGGTTCGGATATAAAAGTTGTATTCAAGTACAACTATGTTGAACCGCAGGGCTTGACTGTACACTACTATAACAAGAGCTGGAGCAAAGTAAATATTTACGCTTATGACAAATCCCAAACCAAACAGTATGCAGGAGCATGGCCGGGTGCTTCTATGACAAATGACGGCGACGGCTGGTGGTCATACAACTTCTCTGACATTGAAAATGCACTTGTTATCTTCAACGATACAGGTACAAGTCAGGAACCCGGCCGTATGCAGACCGGTTATGAAGTGACAGGAGAGGTATGGCTCAAAGACGGCGTTGCTGCTTCCGCAGGTAAAGTAAAAGTTATCTACAAGGGCGATGACGGCAAAACTCTCGGTTCTGAAACTCTCACAGGTCTTGAAGGCGAAAGCTACACGACTTCTGCAAAAACTTTCTCAGGTTATACACTTGACGGTAATCCTTCAAATGCAACAGGTAAGTTTACATCAGGTACAATAACGGTAACTTATAATTATAAGTCAGATATACCTGTTCCGGAGGAACTCGTGAATAACTCGACCGTTTCTGCAACGACTATTTCTCTTGGCAGCAGCGTAAAGGTTACTGCAAAAGGTTCGGGCGGTACGACTCCCTATACCTATCAGGTAGTTTACAAGAAGTCAACGCAGTCCAACTGGGCAACAGCTCTCTCTTACGGAACAACTTCTACTGTTAATGTCAAGCCTTCTTCGAGCGGCAAATATCAGATATGTGCAAAGGTCAAGGACAAGAACGGTACAGAAGTGAAGAAATTCTTTGACATTACTGTAAAAGCTGATGAGCTTGTCAACAACTCAACAGTTTCTCCCACAAAAGTGACTCTCGGTAATGCCGTTACGATAAAGTGTGCGGCAGCAGGCGGTGCAGGTTCTTACAAATATGCTGTACTTTACAAGGCTTCTTCCGCTTCGTCATGGACTACAAAACAGGATTTCTCTACAACGACATCTGTTTCTATCAAATTCACAGGCACAGGCAAAAAGAATATTTGCGTAAAAGTTAAAGATGCTGCTGGCACTGTCGCAAAGAAGTATGTTGACGTAACTGTTGAACAGGGACTTACCAATACTTCCAAGCTTTCGTCAAGCACGATTACTCTCGGCAGCACGGCAAAAGCAGTTTGCTCTGCAACAGGCGGTTCAGGCTATTATAACTATGCTGTATTCTATAAGAAAACTTCCGATACAAAATGGGCAACTGCACAGAACTACGGTTCAAACGACACCGTAACATTCAAGCCTGCTGCTGCTACAACTTATGATGTATGCATGAAAGTAAAGGATACAAACGGCACAGAAAGCAAGAAATATGTTACTCTTACAGTAAAGGCAATAGAACTTGCCAACACATCAACGGTTTCTGCAACATCAATCACTCTCGGCAATTCCGTAACTGTAAAAGGCTCTGCAACAGGCGGTGCAGGCTCTTATAAATACGCTTTCTTCTACAAGAGTTCTTCTTCAAGCACATGGACTACAAAACAGGATTTCTCCTCAACCTCTTCTGTTTCCATCAAGTTCACGAGTGCGGGTACAAAGAATATATGCGTAAAAGTTAAAGACGGCAACGGTACGATTGAAAAGAAATACATTGATGTTACTGTAAAGGCAAATGCTCTTTCAAATACTTCAACTCTTTCTGCAACATCTGTTGTAAAGGGTAAGGCTGTTGTTGCAACGTGTGCTGCAACAGGCGGTGCAGGATCTTATAACTATGCTGTCTACTACAAGAAGTCCTCTGCTTCCTCATGGACTACCAAACAGGATTTCAGCACTAATACAAAAGTTTCCATGACATTCCCCAGTGCAGAGGTCTATGACATCTGCGTGAAGGTCAAGGATGCAAAAGGTACAGTTGCAAAGAAATATATGGCTGTTTCTATAAACACGGCTGCTACCAATT
The DNA here is from genome assembly GCA_902800005.1 of uncultured Ruminococcus sp. Classification (GTDB taxonomy): domain Bacteria; phylum Bacillota; class Clostridia; order Oscillospirales; family Acutalibacteraceae; genus UBA1213. The sequence continues at coordinate 25,931 of CADCCP010000007.1, forward strand.
TGACAAACAGTTCTACAGTAAGTGCAACATCTGTTACAGCAGGTACAAAGATCACTGTTAAGGGTGCATCTTCGGGTGCGACCGATCAGGTACTTTATCAGTATTCCTACAAGGCAGACAGTGCTTCAGGCTACACGAAAATAAAGGACTATTCCACAGCGACTTCTGCCGCATTCACTCCGACTGAGGCAGGCAAATATATAGTAAAAGTCATTGCACAGGATATGAAGCCTTCAACGGCTGTCAAAGTTCTTTATGTCACAGTAAAATAAGCTGATATTTTCGGCACTCCGTACAGAAATGTACGGGGTGCTTTTTTACGGCAAAAAATATTTCAAAAATATATTTCATATCGTGATAAAGTGTGGTATAATAAAGACGATTATCAAAATATGAACAACTTGGAGATGTGATTTTTAATGTACGAATTTACCAAAAAGACGATATGCGAAGGTGTATCATTTGGCAACATAAAAGATGACAGGTTCAAAAGGAGCCGTATAAATGCAACGCTCGTCGTGCCGCTCGACAAAAAGACCGCTGCGGCAAATGCCCTGCTTTCATGCGTTCTGACACGCTCATGTAAAAAATATCCCGATTTTACCTCTCTGAACAGAAAACTTGATGAACTGTACGGGGCATCACTCTATGCCTCTTTCAACAGATTCGGAGATTTCCAGACCGTTACTATAGGTATGTCGGGGTTGGATGACAAATATTCACTTGACGGAAGGTCTGTCTCCTCAGAGATAACAGAACTTCTGTGTTCGATACTGTTCGAGCCGAATATCACAAACGGACGTTTTCTTGAGGACGACTTTGAACAGGAAAAAAGACAGCTTCTTGAAAATATAGATGCGGAGTTCAATGACAAGGGTGTGTATGCAAGAAACAGGTGCATAGAAACTATGTGCAGGGATGAGCTTTTTTCAATAGGCAGATTCGGAAGCCGTGAGGACGTTTCTGGACTTACTCAGGAGAATATATACAAGGCATGGAAAAATCTGCTTGATAATGCCAGAGTGGAATTGTGTATGCTCGGCAGTACGCCCTATGAAAATGCACTGGAGGGCTTTAAAAAATATTTTGACGGCAGTCCCAGAAAAATAACGGGTTCTACAAGGGTAATGTCGGAAGTCGGAGAGGTCAGAAGGATAGTTGAAACAGAGGAGATAGTGCAGTCAAAACTTGTCATGGGATTCAGATGTGCATATCCCAAAACGCTAAGGGATAGAATAGCAAATTCTCTCATGACGGTCATACTCGGCGGAACGCCTACTTCAAAGCTCTTTCAGAATGTCAGGGAAAAACAGAGTTTATGTTATTACTGTTCGAGCCGTGCAGACAACAACAAGGGTATCATGCTTATAGAAAGCGGTGTTGAAACGGATAACATTGAAAGAACGGAAGAAGCTGTAATGGAACAGATAAATGCATTCGTTCACGGCAACGTCACAGATGAGGAACTCAGTTCCGCAAAAAAAGCATTGAAAAATATGTATATATCAACTCTTGACAATCTGGGAGCAATGCATGGATGGTATATAAGCGGTCTGCTCAGTTCATTCCTTGCCTCACCTACAGAGGAAGCTGATATTGTCGATGATATAACAAAAGATGAAGTCGTGGAGCTTGCAAAAAAAATAAAGCTGGACACGGTGTTCTCACTTATTGGAAACTGATTTTTTTGGAGGAAAATTATGGGATTTCAGATAATAGAAAATGAACGTCTTGGAGAAAAATATTACAGAATGAAACACAGTTCGGGACTTGTCATAGACGTTTTCCCGAAAGAGGGATATAATTCAACGTATGCCATCATAGGAACAAATTTCGGTTCGGTGAACAGTCACTTTATTTCAAACGGCAAGGAAATAAAAGTGCCTGACGGAACAGCACACTATCTTGAACACAAGCTGTTTGAAAGCGAGGAGGGTGATGCATTTTCCAGATATGCAAAAACGGGTGCTATGGCAAATGCCTATACATCTTTTGAAAAAACGTGTTATCTGTTCTCATGCACAGAGAATTTCAGAGAATCTCTTGAGATACTGCTTGATCTGATACAGTCGCCGTATTTTACACCCGAAACCGTTGCCAAAGAACAGGGCATTATCGGTCAGGAAATAAAAATGTATGATGACAGTGCAGACTGGCGTGTGATGATGAATTTATATCAGGCTATGTATCATAACAATCCTATCAGTATAGATATAGCAGGAGATGTCCAAAGTATAGCGGAGATCACTCCCGAAATATTGTATGAATGCTATAATGCCTACTACAATCTCAATAATATGGTGTTGGCAATATCAGGAAATGTTTCACCGTATGAAGTTGAGGAGATCGCCGACAGCAAACTCAAAAATTCTTCGCTGCTTGATACAAAGTCGCTGTTCCCTGATGAACCTTATGAAGTGAAGGAAAAATATGTTGAACAGAGACTGTCAGTAGCAGTACCTATGTTCTGTCTGGGTTTCAAGGAGAGGGCATCGGCAGAAATTCCGAGCATAAAGGAACTTGTATGTACGGATATACTTCTTGAAGCGTTTACAGGAGAAGGCTCTGAGCTTTACAGAGAACTGCTTGATAAAAAGCTGATAAATTCGACCTTCGGTGCAGACTACCTTGCAGGCAAAGGTTATCGTGCAGTGATGTTTGAGGGAGAAACACGCTCTCCTTCGGAAGCAGCAGAAGCAATTTGTGAAGGTGTCAGAAAACTCAAAAAGACAGGTATATCAAGAGAGGATTTCGAGATCGCAAAACGTGCGGTCTACGGCAGGGCAGTGTCTGCATTTGACAGCCTTTCCACCACTGCCAATATGCTTGTAGATGCGGAATTTGCAGGCAAAACACTCTTTGACCATGTAGAGATAATTGCCAACGTCACTTTTGAAGAGGTCAGTGAGAGACTTAAAGATCAGCTTGATCCCGATAATATATCTCTCTCGGTTATCAAGGGAATAGACGATTGACAGGGGGAATTGTATGTATAACGTGCAGTTTCCGGGTTTGGGACTGGATCTTCAGATCGATCCGACTGCATTTTCAATAGGCAGTTTCAATATATACTGGTACGGTATCATCATAGGTGCAGGCTTTTTGCTTGCACTTGCTTTTGGATTGAGAGTATTGAAAGATTTCGGCATAAAAACCGATGATTTTATAGATTGTGTCATAGCAGGCTTTATCTTCGGCATTATCGGGGCAAGACTCTATTATGTGATATTCCGATGGGAACATTACTCCCAAAATCTCAATGAGATATTCGCCATACACAATGGCGGTCTTGCCATATACGGCGGAGTGATAGGCGGACTTTTGGCAGGCGGCATTACCGCAAAAATAAAGAAAGTTCCCATTCCGGCAGCATTTGATATAGCCGTCATGGGATTTCTCATCGGTCAGGGTATCGGCAGATGGGGAAATTTCGTCAATCAGGAGGCTTTCGGTACTGCAACAGACCTTCCATGGAGAATGGTCAGTGAAAATACCGGCGGTATAGGTGTACACCCATGTTTTTTGTATGAATCAATATGGTGTCTGCTGGGATTTGCCTTGCTGTATATTTTCAGCAGAAAATACCGTAAATATGACGGACAGATATTTTTATTGTATCTCGTCTGGTACGGCTTTGAAAGAATGTTTGTCGAGGGACTTCGCACAGACAGCCTTTATACACCTATTTTTAATTTAAGAGTATCACAGATACTTGCAGGACTGACGGTTATAGTCGGGATAGTCCTTTTAATAGTTTTCAGAAAAAGAACATCAAAGGCAGTTGATAAAATAAAAACAGAAACAGGTGATACCAATAGCAGAGAAAGACTTGACAACAAAGACGCTTGAATCATATAATGACGTATTTGCAGATATAATGAATGTCATGCTCTTTGACGGAGATAAAACCGTTTCGGCAGATGAACTGACACCGGCTCAGAAAGACTCTCAATTCAAGGCTGACGGGAAAATTCGTGGACAAGAGAGAGATACTGCAAAATTCTGGCGAAGTGCCAATATCAATATGGCATTTATCGGAGTGGAAAATCAGGTGGCAAGAGATGAATTCATGCCTATGAGAATTTTCAGCTATGACGGTGCGGAATATAAAAATCAATATGATCTCAAAAACAACGGTAAATTAAAAAAATGTTATCCTGTAATAACTCTTGTCATCTATTTTGGTAAGGATAATTGGAATTACGGCAAAAATCTTTGTTCATGCTTTGACGTTCCAAAAGAACTTTCAAAATTCGTGAATGACTATAATATGAATTTTTACGCCGTAAAAGACTTTACAGATGACGACATAGAAAAGTTTACATCTGATTTTAAAACGATAGCGGAATTTTTCCAAGCTGAGCTGAACGGCAGGAATTACAGACCGTCAGACAGGAAACTTGACCATCCGCATGAAGTTATTGATATGATAAGTGTATTTTCGGGTGATGACAGATTCAGAAACGAATACAATGAAATGGCTGAAAAGGGGGATATAACTATGTGTGAGATATATGACAAAATTCAGCAAGAAGGTATGGAAAAAGGCATTGAAAAGGGCAGAGCGGAAGGTAGAGCAGAAGGCAGAGCGGAAGGCAAACTTGAAGGCAAAGCCGATGCAATCAAGCAGCTTATCAAAAAAGGGTTGTCAAAGGCTAATATTATAGACCTCTTTGACCTTACGACTGATGAAACAAAAATATTTTTCGGCGATACTCAAACTGTATAAAATAAAAAAGGAGTGCATTAAAATGGCAAAAGTTATAAGCGGTAAAGAGGTATCTGCAAAGGTGAGAGCAGATGTTAAAACAGAATGTGAACAACTCAAAGTACAGGGAATAAATCCGGGTTTGGCAGTAATTATCGTAGGTGATGACCCTGCATCAAGGGTATATGTCAATAACAAGAAAAAGGCTTGTGCGGAAGTGGGATTTGTTTCAGAGGAATATGCACTTCCCGCTGAAACTACTCAGGAAGAATTGCTTGCACTGGTCGAGAAACTTAACAACAAGCCCGAAATCAATGGTATATTGTGTCAGTTGCCGCTGCCGAAACATCTTGATGAAAAGGCGGTCATCAATGCAATATCGCCTCTCAAAGATGTTGACGCTTTTCACCCGTCAAATGTCGGTAAAATAATGATAGGTGACTATCACTTTTTGCCGTGTACGCCTGCGGGTGTAATGGAACTGATACATTCCGAGAATATTGACGTGAACGGCAAAAACTGCGTTGTTATCGGCAGAAGTAACATTGTCGGAAAACCTATGGCAATGCTTTTACTTCATGAAAACGGCACTGTAACTATCTGTCACAGCAGAACTAAAAATCTCAAAGAGATTTGCAGTCAGGCGGATATATTGGTAGCAGCGGTCGGCAGACCTAAATTTGTCAAAGCCGACATGGTAAAAGAGGGTGCAGTTGTGCTTGATGTAGGCATTAACAGAGATGAAAACGGTAAGTTATGCGGAGATGTTGACTATGCGGAAGTTGAGCCGAAAGCATCATATATAACCCCCGTCCCCGGCGGAGTAGGACCTATGACGATAGCCATGCTTATGAAAAATACCCTTAAAGCCGCAAAAATTCAGAACGGAATAGAGTAAATAGAAATTTAAAGGAGTAGGATATATATGGGAGAATGTATATTTTGCAAGATCATCAAAGGTGAAGCTCCTGCTATGAAAATCTATGAAGATGAATACACAATGTCATTCATGGATATTGCCAAAGACGTTGACGGGCATTTGCTTGTAATTCCCAAAAAACACTTTACAAACATATTGGATTGTAATGACGAATACCTGATAAATTTGATGAGAACGGTCAAACGCATATCCAACCATTTGGTAGATGACTGCGGATATGATGGTGTGAATTTGCTTAATGCGAGCGATGAAAGTGCAGGGCAATCTGTATTTCATTTTCACATTCACATCATTCCGAGAAAAACAGGGGATCATATAAAAGCATGGCCTGATTTTGTCGGGGCAAAAACACCAACAGAAGAAATTTTTAAAAGAATAAGTATGTTGTAAATCGGAATTTTATGCAAATAAAAGTTGTCGTGTTTTCAAAATAAATCGAGATCGGGAGTAATTATGTCAATGTTGAATGTATCGATCAAAAGACTTGATGAAACGCAAAGTGCATTACAGCTTGTATGGGAGGTATTTCAGGAATTTGAATCCCCCGATTATACGCAAGAGGGTATCAATGAATTTTATAAAAGCATACATGATGAAAATTATATCTCCATGCTGACAATGTATGGTGCATTTTTGAGTGGGGAATTGGTCGGTGTTATCGCCACGAGAAACAATGGCAGACATATTGCATTGTTTTTCGTTGACGGCAAATATCACCGTCAGGGAATCGGAAAACAGTTGTTTGAAGCGGTCAGGACGGATAAAATGACGGTCAATTCTTCTCCGTATGCAGTCGGGATATACCGTAAACTTGGATTTAAAGCAGTTGATGAGGAACAATCGGTAAATGGTCTGAGATTTACGCCGATGACACTTGAATAATATGACGGGTGGAACATAAAGGGGGAAAATTTCATGGCAAATGCAGTTACTTTCAGCAGAATTTTGTTAAGTATCGTATTGCTGTTTTGCCAGATATTTTCTCCCGAATTTTATGTGCTGTATGTTGCTGCCGGCTTTACCGATATGATATACGGAGCGATCGCAAGAAAAACACATTCTGTCAGTGAGTTCGGTGCGGTACTTGATACAGTTGCAGATATTGTTTTTGTATTGGTCTGCTTTATCAAGTTCATTCCCGTGATAGAAATACCCGTATGGCTTTATGTGTGGATTGCAGTAATAGCATTGATAAAAACAGTCAATATCATTTCGGGATACGCTGTGCAAAAAAAGTTTATAACACTCCATACAGTAATGAATAAAGTTACAGGTGTATTGCTGTTTATACTGCCGTTTACGTTTTCATTCATTGAACTGAAATACAGTGCAGTAATTGTATGTATAGTTGCAACATTTGCGGCGGTTCAGGAAGGGCATTTTATCAGAACGGGGGAAAAATAATATGACAGCATTAAAAATAGCTTTATTTATAGTCGGAATGGCATTTCTGCTATTCGGTTATTTCATATTTTTCAAGAAAAAATATTTTCTCATAAACGATTTTGAAGATGACTTGAAATCGGGACGTAAAGATGAAGATTATGCTAAACGTGTAGGATTGACAGAGTTTGTTATAGGGATAGTCATGTTAATTGCGGGTATCGTTCTTATTGTATTTGCATAAATGACGATATGAGGTTTTTAAAGCAGAAAGGAATATAAAATGCCGAAAGAAATTCAGCCCGAAAATACAACAAGGGCTATGTCTTATAAACTTTGGATAAATGCACCAAATCCGATGGTTACGGTATTCAAAACGATAGATGTAACAAATATCGTAAAAGTCGGTAAAAGAAAAAAACTGAAATTTAATATGCTTTTGGATTACTGTATAGGAAAGGCTGCCGAAAATGTCAAAGAATTTTATATTCTTCCCGTTGGCGAAAAACTGATACAATATGATTATATTGCCGTGAATACGATAGTGAAAAATAAAAACGGTGATATAAATTCATGTGATATTCCTTTTTCGAGTGAGTTGGATAAATTTAATTGTGATTATCTGAAATATACTTTTAAATCTTACGAAAACTGCATTGATACAGACTTGTCAAAAGAAAGAATGGTAATTGGCACATCTGCAATAGTCAATACGGAAATAGACGGTATCGTGAATATATACAGCGGTATTTTTAATAATCCCTTTCTCTCATGGGGAAAATACAGAAAAAAATTTTTTAAATATATCCTGCCTGTTTCATTCCAATTTCATCATACGCAAATGGATGGTATCCATGCAGGAGAGTTTCTTGAAAATTTACAAAATGAAATTGATAAACTGTAAATTTGACGATATGTAGATTTTTATGCAGAAAGTCAGGAATGGAGTAATAAAATGATAGTATTGATAACGGGAGCGTCCCATACAGGAAAAACCTTGCTTGCACAGAGTTTGCTTGAAAAATATAAATATCCGTATTTGTCCGTTGACCTGCTGAAAATGGGACTTATACGCAGCGGTAAAACTCATTTAACGCCTTATGATGACAATGAATTGACGGTGTATTTATGGGATATTGTCAAAGAAATCATAAAAACCGCTGTCGAAAATAAACAGAATTTAATTATCGAGGGCTGTTATATTCCTTTTGACTGGAAAAAGAGTTTTGACGAGAAATATTTGTGTGAAATAAAGTATATTTGTCTTGTAATGAGTGAGGAGTATATCACAAATCACTTTAATGATATTGTCGGATATGCAAATGTTATCGAAAACAGAATAGATGATTCTGATTTTACAGTTGATTTTGCCTTACGGGAAAATCAATATTATTATCAAAAATGTATGGAATACGGTCTTGACTGTATCGTGATAGACAGAGAGTATAAAACGGAGGTGCTACTATGATAATCGATTCATACCATGAGGAAAAAGAATCTATCATTTCATTGGAGGCTTTTTTAGGCGAAAGGAAATATATATGTGATACGGCGATAGCAACTTTTTCATATGAGATTTTCAATGCTGTTATACAGAGATACCCTCACAAAGAAGTTGCAGACATAGGTTCGGCAAACGGTCACAAACCGATTTATATGCTTGACGTGAACGGAAAGTCCGTGATATTTTATATGTCATCAATAGGGGCTTGCCTTGCGGGAACTGAAATTATTGAAATGCAGTGGCAGACGGGGATAAAAAATTTGATAATCTTCGGTTCATGCGGTGCATTGGACGGTGAAGCGACAAACGGAAAGTATATCATACCTACACAGGCATATCGAGATGAGGGAATGTCCTATCACTATGCAAAGCCGTCAGATTACATGGACGTAAAGAACAGTGACAAGCTGGCAGGGATATTTGAAAAATTGGACTTGCCGTATGTGCAGGGGCGTATCTGGACAACCGATGCCCCTTACCGTGAAACAAAAACCGCTTGCGAGGAAAGAAAAAAAGACGGCTGTATCGCAGTGGAAATGGAGATTTCAGGCATACAGGCAGTATGTGACTTTTACGGGATAGAACTGTACAGTTTTATTGTAAGCGGAGATGTGCTTGACGGTGAGAAATACATACCCGACGGACTTTCAGAGGCAAATCACTCTTTGGACAAATTTTTTATCGCTCTGAAAATATGGGAGTATATTTGAATGGGGGATTTTTCATGAATACGGAGTTCAATAAAATACAAGTTATAAAGTATCTTGCTTTTACATTCGGGATTGCCTATGCAATACAAATAATTGCATGGCTGTTGTACAGTAACGGACAACAAATGATAGGGCAGTTAATTGTGGCTGTAATGATGTTTGTACCTATGTTAAGTGTACTGCTTTCGGGCGGAAAAATTAAAAATATGGGCTGGAATCCGCATATAAAGCAGAATTGGAAAACAATTCTTATTGCATGGTTTTCACCTATGATATTTACGGCGATAGGAGCAGGACTGTATTTTGCATTGTTCCCGTCACACTTTGATTTAAGCGGAAGTTACATTGCGGAGGTAGCAGGTGAGGATGCTCTCCGACAGCTTGAAGAACAAGGCTTGTCATATCCGTTAACGATACTTCTTTCATGCGTGAATTGTGTTACATACGCACCTGTTATAAATGCAATTTTTGCGGCAGGTGAGGAAGTCGGCTGGCGTGGATTTCTCTATCCTCAGTTGAAAGCGAAATTCGGCAAAAGAAAAGGCTGGTTTATAGGCGGTATGATATGGGGATTGTGGCATTGTCCGCTGATATGGCTTATAGGCTATGAATACGGAACTGATTATATAGGCTTTCCGATAACGGGCATGATTTTATTCAGTGTAGTTATAACTGTCCCATTGGGAATTATTTTTGATTGGTCGTATGAGAAAAGCAATTCTATATGGTTGCCGGCAATTTTTCATGGGGCATTCAATGCAGCGGCAACAATTCCGCAGTGCGTTACTATAACAAATACAGGTTCATACAGATTGCTCGGTTCAGCACCAAACGGACTTATAGCAGGCTTGCCTATTATCATATTTGCAGTTATACTTTTCATAAAAGCCAAAAATACAAGAGAAAAATAATATAGGGGAGATTATATGAAAAACGGTAAAATGCCGGATCCGAATACTGTTTATCCCATTGAGAATTATACAAATGAGATATACATAAAGCCGACAATTAAAAATCCTAATATCATTGTAGGGGATTTTTCGTATATTGCCGACAGCGATTTTGAAAGCCATGTTACACATCTTTATGAATGGAACGGTGATAAACTTGTTATCGGTAAGTTTTGTCAGATAGCGGCAGGCGTTGAATTTGTCATGAACGGGGCTAATCATCAAATGAATGCTGTATCTACATTCCCGTTTTACACATTGGAGGGCTGGGAGATGTCACCGCCATGTGTGGCAGATATGCAGTTAAGGGGCGATACCGTTATAGGAAATGATGTATGGATAGGTCAAAATGCGGTTATTTTGCCTGGAGTGCATATCGGTGACGGGGCAATTATCGGTGCAAACAGCGTTGTCGGACGGAATATTGAACCGTATACAGTGGTTGCGGGAAATCCTGCAAGGCAAATTCGCAAACGCTTTGATGATGACTTTATAGAACTGCTTGAAAAGTTCAAATGGTGGGATAAAAGCATTGAGGAAATCAATTCACTTATTCCTGTTTTGACGTGCAGTGACATTGACAGCGTGAAAGTCAAAATAAGGGAGTTAATTGAATTGCCCGAACCAAAGAAAAAGAAATTATAAAAATTGTGAGGTATTACAATGAACTGGAAATTTACAGAGCCTCTTAAATCGGAAAAACTGATAAGTGAGTATGAAGAAAAAAACGGTGAAATAGAAAACTATGTTGTCTTTGCAGGCGATACTTTCGGGAATTTTATCGGCTTCAAAAGAAAAACAAATGAAATCGTATTCATAGACCATGAACAGATGCAAGCAGAAAAAATTGCAGACAGTTTTACAGAGCTGCTCAACAGTATGAAAAGCAAATAAATGACAGGAGTGTACTATAATGAAAGTTTTAAAAAAGATTTTTGGCGGAATTAATTTGACTTGGCTCAAAGTAATTATTTTGGCAGTCATTATGGGGGTATATACAGGACTTATAAATCAAGTGCCGTTTTTGCTTGACACCTCTTTCAGAGATCTTGCCATAACTTTTGAAGTGTGGATATTTTTCGGCATTTTTATCATAATGAACTCAAAAAGCAATCTTGATTCGGGATTGAAATGTTTTGTATTCTTTCTGATAAGTCAGCCGTTGATATATCTTGTAGAGGTGCCGTTTTTGGGCTGGAGTATCCTGAACTATTACAAAGGCTGGATATTGTGGACGATATTTACATTCCCTATGGGATTTATCGGCTACTACATGAAAAAAGACAAATGGTGGGGATTGTTCATTCTTTCACCAATGCTTCTGTTTTTGGGCATCCACTATTCAAGATTTTTGAGTACGATAATTTTTGCATTCCCGAAACATTTGTTAAGCTGTATTTTCTGTGCGGCAACTATGATAATATATGCCGCTGTCATATTCACAAACAAAAAAGTCAGAATAACAGGTATTGCAATAAGCTGTGCTATTATCATTGCAGGAACAGTTATGGCGACTTTGAATCCTTATATGTATGATACCGTTGTCATGACGTGCGATTCAAAAAGTGAAGTTTTCTTTGACAAGTCATATAAAGTGTATTTATCAGATGAAAGTTTCGGCACACTTGATGTTGATTTATACGAGGGCGAAACAAAGGAAGATGAGTTTTATATGCTCCATGCGATTTTTAAAAGAGAAGGTAAAACGGACATTATAATTGAAGCCCCAAACGGTGAAAAAACCGTTTATGAAATTGATATAAGAATGCACGATTACGATATAGTTAAAAAATGACAGATTGGAGAAAATCACATGAGTATTTTGCATTATGATTTTTGTGGTGAATATGAAGTGAAACTGTCTGCATGGGGTGAGGGTGAACTCCATGAAAAAGGACTTATTTCAAATCTTACGGAAATTTTTCAAAAGTTCAAAAAAGAATACAAACGCAAGCCAAATGACATTTCTCTTTTCATAGAGGACAGTATGTCATACGGGTTTGATTACGGCTTTACAAGCGTAGATACAGCCTTTCTTGAAAAACTCGATACGCTTAAAGAGTTGATTTTGCCCGACTCTATAACCGACATAAAAATGACACCTACACTTGAAAAAATTCTCAAAGAAAACAATACACTCATAAGAGGTACATTCAATTCATTTGCGGAGAGATTCGCCAATGAAAACGGGCTGAATTTCAGACATTCGGATTACAGATTTGCATATTACTTTTTCGAGCCTGCACAGGAAAGTACAGAATTAAATCTGATATTCAAGCGTGACGGCACTGTTATCATAGAGGAAAAAATAAGTTCACCGGGTTCATCGGCAGGCAATACTTTCGGCGGAGAGTTCTATCATTCGCTGAAAAGTGACTTTTACATGACACAAACAGCGGAAGATATAGCCGGAATGTTCGGCAAAAGTCTTTATAATGCCATAATCAGCAGCGGCAAGCTTGCAAAATTCATTGAAACGGCTAAAACTCACAAGATATATACAGGTGAAAATTGAAATGGAAAAAGTTATGGATAATAAATCGACTTTTAATGTAAATCAGTATGACGAAAATGTCAGAAAAGTAATTCCGCTGTATGACGAGATTTACAGGCAGATTTTCAGCTTGATAAAAGCATACTGTGGTAACAAGAAAATATCTGTCTTGGATACGGGCTGCGGTACGGGGAATTTCGGTTTAAAAGCGTGTGAAATCTTGGATATGTCGGAATTGGTGCTTTGCGATCCGTCAGAAAAAATGCTTTCAGATGCAAAAATAAAACTTGACGGCGATCCATGCAAATTTATATGTGTCGGCTCGGAAAATTTCGATTTTGAAAATAAATTTGACGTTGTGACAGCTATACAGTCACATCATTACTTTGATAAGGCGACAAGAGAAAAGGCTGTCAAAAACTGCTTTAAAGCTTTGAAAAAAGGCGGTATCTTCATATACTTTGAGAATACCGCACCTTTTACCGAAACAGGAAAGGATATTATGCTGACACGTTTAGAGGACTTTGAACTGACGGCAGGCAGAACTCCCGAAGAAGTCAAATCACATTCCGCAAGGTATGGCAAAGAGTTTTTCCCCATCAACATAAAGGAACATCTTGAAATGCTTGATAAAACAGGTTTTAAAGTGGCGGAATTGTTCTGGTATTCATATATGCAGAGCGGATTTTATGCTGTGAAATGAGGTAATGAAATGAAATTGACGCTTGAAACGGAAAGACTGATTTTAAGACCGTTCCGTGAAGATGATGCGGAAGATATGTTCAACGGTTGGACAAGTGATGATGAAGTGACAAAATATATCACTTGGAATACCCATGAAAACATTGATACAACAAAATATATCCTGAATTTATGGATAAGTGAGTATGAAAAGCCCGAAAGACTGAATTTTTCCATTGAACTGAAAGACGGAAATAAATTGATAGGCGGTATAGATGTTGTCGGATATGATAAGGGCGTGCCTGTGATAGGCTACAATCTTTCAAGAAAATACTGGAATCACGGCTATATGACAGAGGCTTGCAAGTGTTTGTTGGAGTACCTGTTTTCAAAGGGATTTGAAGAAGTCAAAATTGATGCAGTGGTCGAAAACGTGGGTTCTAACAGAGTTATACAAAAATGCGGTGGTGTTCTTGTGAAAACGGAAGAAGAATTTTTTCCGTTGAGGAACAAAGCTTATATTGTAAACAGATATATCGTGAAATGCGGTAATATGTATTTAAAGAACTTTTTCCTATACACCTGAAAAGGAGCTTTTGATGTGAACAGTTCCGTTTTTTGTTAAATAGTATGGAAATTTATCGCACTGTATGTTATAATATTATTGATTTCGGGTATGAAAAAGGTGGAAGATAAATGGAAATAAAAGATGTATACGGTTGTCCCTATGAGGACAAAGAGGGCGAAGTTTTAAATATTCATGTCAGTCTGGACGAGAATGAAAAAATTTCATTGGGAGATACCGTAAAAATTGAAATGATGGACGGGACATATCTTGAAAGAGAAGTAAAGATAATAAATCCGAATTATGCAGGAGATTATGCGGCAGTTTCGGAAAATGTAAGACTTGCCGGCTGGAAAAAATCGGATAAACCCATTTTATCGGTTACAGGTAAATGTTTATGTCGCATAGTTGTGATGAATGTTCCGTACCATGAAGTGAAAACGGAACGGGAAATAGAAGAACGTAAAATGCGAGCGGAAATGGAAAGTAAGTTTTGGCTTACACCTTATAAAGAATTGCACATGGGTGATGAAAGCATTTATGACCATACAGACGAAACTTTTGAAGTACCCAATAAAGTGATATTATACTTGCAGACAAAAGAATTGTATCTTTTAAGTCCCGGAATATATCAACACCCTTTCAAGAAAGATATGGAGTTATTAGGACCGTATATATATTCTGATGGCTATTATTGCTGGGACAGGGATACATGGAAGTATGTAGTAAAATATGGTCTGACATTACCTAAGAAATTTATTGATTATGTCATGAGCGATGAAGCCGATGGATTTCTTGCTAAAACGCATAACAGTAATTGGCATCTTCAAAAAAGAGAAAATTCACTTAACCTTTTGCCCGAAGATTCGGGAGATATTCCGTTAGAGAAATTTTGACATTCGAGTATCATGAAAAGTAAATATGAAAAAACGGAGCTGTTTAGATTGGCAGTTCCGTTTTTTTGTCAAATAGTATGGAAATTTATCGTATTGTATGTTATAATCAAATCATCGGTTATGATTGGAGAGATGTTTTTTGAGTTCGCTTGAAATGTATTTGATGTATTTTTCGGATGTACTTCCCCTGACACTCATAGTTGGGATTGCTTACGGAATTGTAAAATACAGAAAAGACAAAGATACACCTATATCAAGAAAAATATTTTCCGTATTGTTTGTATGCTATATCACGGCATTGATACAGCTTACGCTTTTTCTGGATATTGTTAGAGATTTCAGTTATTTGCTAAATAATCACATGGACAGCGGAAACATAAACGGTTATTTTCATTTCAGCGGTGCATATAATTTCAACATAAATTTCTGGCAGAATATCAATGGTGAAAAAATCGGAAATATCATCTTATTTTTGCCTTTTGGCATTTTATATCCCTTGCGTAATGAAAAAGTCAGCTTTAAAAGAACTTTGCTTGTAGGATTTTTGCTGACAGCGGCAATAGAAGTTTTACAGCCGTTTTTAGACCGTTCATTTGACCTGAATGACATTATCTTGAATGTGTTGGGGATATTGGTATCGGCAGCGGTATTTTTCGGCATAAAGAAATTGAGGGAAAATTATGGATAATATGATTTCGTATGAAAAATTTTTGTGGATATTTGAACATGATGACATTTTTTCGATAGATGAAACATTGTTTTATTTTGACGATACACCGAATGAATGTCATTACATAGGTTGTTTGAGAGAATACGAAACGCCATATTGGGCAGGGTATTGTGATATTCCCAACGGTACGGAGTTTGTGACTGCTTATGAGTTGTTCAACTCTAAAATTTACAACGGACACTCTATAAAAGAAAGATGGGAGCATATTGTAATTGAAATGATAGGCGGAATTAGTACAGATGAATGGCTTGAAATTTATAAATCAAAAATAAATGGAGGATTTTAAAAATGAAAAAGTATGATTATGTTACATTGAGAGAAGCGTATCTTGAATGTATGGACGCATATCTCAGCGGTGAAACGGAATACGGTTGGTATTTGTGCCTTGACGGAGATAAAATTATAGGTGGACTTGGTGTTATTGAAAATGATTTTCACGACAGAAAAGACCTGTTTCCGAATGTATGTGCGGTATATACCGAAGAAGAATACAGATGTCAGGGAATTGCGGGAGATCTGCTGAACATGGCGGTTGAAGATATGCGTGAAAAGGGCATTTCACCTGTTTATCTTGTGACAGACCATACAGGATTTTATGAGAGATACGGCTGGGAATTTTTCTGCATGGTTCAGGGTGACGGTGAACCCGATATGACAAGAATGTATATTCATAAATAAAATTGGAGTGCTATTGATGGACATTGAAAAAACAAAAGCATATTATGCACAAATCAATTACAATGATCTGTGTCAATGCGATGACTGCAAAAACTATGTAAAAGAAATAAAGTCATCTTATCCGTTTATAGACGAATATTTGGCAAAACTCGGCATTGATATAACAAAGCCGTTTGAAACAGCCCCTATTGATTTTGACAGAGAAACAATTATGTACACTATGGCACAGTACGTTGTAATGGGTACATCAAACGGCTTTGAAAATACAAAGATAAATGATGTTGACATTCACATAACGGACAGTCATCCCATGACAAATATTACAGAACCTCATTTTGTCATTGAGATATGTCCGATTTACTTGAAAAAGGTCATTGGAGAACGAAAATGAATTTTATATTTGTGGCACTGGGCGGTGCATTGGGTGCTGTCGGGAGATATGCCATAAGTCTTATACCCGTTAAAACCGACTTTCCGTTTCTGACGCTTATAACAAATATAATCGGTGCAGTTTTGATAGGATTTATTTCGGGCATTGTCAGTGCAAGACAGGACGTTTCACAAAATGCAGTTTTATTCTGGAAAACGGGCATTTGCGGAGGGTTCACGACATTTTCGACATTCTCGCTTGAAGCATATCAGCTTTTTGAAAAAGGCTCGAATATATTTGGAATATTGTATGCAGTTGTAAGTGTAGTATCATGTATTTTCGGGATATGGTGCGGAAAGAAAATAGCTGAAAATTTCGGCTGATGACAGAGGTGTAAAATATGGTCATAATTGAGGGACTGATTATATGTTTCATATTGTTGATAGCGTGTGTTGTGGGAATAGCAAACGGGGCTGTAAATTTGGTTTGCCTGTACGAAAAGGAAGTACAGGATAAAGTCATTGAAATAGGGCTTATCACCCGTGAGAAGATACAAAGAAATAAAATGCTGTTTTTTATATTCGGAATGTTGCCTTGCTGGATATTCATGGTATGTGCGGTTTACTTCATAAACGGTGCAAGGGGATTTTTAGACGGCTTTTGGCAGATGTATGTTATAATGATGATAGAGGGACTTTTTGACAGGCTTTTCATAGATTATTACTGGGTAGGCAAAACAAAAGCATGGATAATTCCCGAAACAGAGGAATTTATGCCGTACATCTACGGAAAGACACTTGCTTTCAAGTGGATAGGTACGATAATAGGTTCACCTGTATTGGCGGCGGCAGTGTCGGGAATAATGATGATATTCATAAAATAGAGGTATGGGAAATGAGTGAAAATTTCATAGCTGACATGACGGAATTTGCAGTACTGTTGATTTTTACAGTGGCGGTTGTCATTTTCACGGTGAAACTTGTAAAAGCAATAAAAAAGCATATCCCATTGAAGAAAAGTATTATTTTTCTTGGGATAAGTGTTGTTTTATTGAGTAGTGCAGTGTTGTTTGTATTGTCGCACGGGCATTATTATAAATATAATGATTGGTATGTTATGGGGAATGATATAAATAAGGTCGTTGAGAGATACGGGAAGTTTGACAAAGGCAGTGTAGAAATTGACAAATCCGGCAAAATAGGATATTATATTTATACGGATAACGGACCTGTAATGGCAAGTTACTTGCCGTATTATTATTACATATACTATGATGAAAACGGAGTTGTTTATAAAGTTTATGTAATGGGTGCGGAGGGAGGATAAAAAAATGTTTGACAGCGGCAAAGTGAAAATATCTGTTCACAGTATAAGAAAAAATAAGCCTGACGGCAGTCTTGGAAACGGCTGGATAAAAGGCGGATACGGATATATATTGATAGATGATGAAACGGTCACTTTGAAATATCTTGGAACACTTGGGATATTTGACCGCAGAAAATTAAAATATTCCCGTGACAAACAGGAAGAACTGCTTATCCGCAGAATTTTAAGGATATATGATGATGAACAGGATTTTTCGGTATCTATGAATCCGAGAGATTTTGAAAAGTTTATAAAAGTGATGAAACAGGAGTGAGTGTTAATGGAAGAAAACGATTTGGATATAACGTGCGGAATGACAGATGACGAAATGACAGAGAGATTTATAGCTGCCGTAAGGATAGCAGACGAGATAAAACGCATAAAGGGAGTACCGATAGCGAGATATGACAAAGAGCAAAGGAAACCATATTTAGAATATCCTGACGGGAGAAAAGAATATGCTGTCGAATGATAAAAAATTACCTGAAATAATTGTTTTTGCAGGACCTAACGGAAGTGGAAAATCTACTGTAACGAGCCTTGCAAAAGTGATAGAGCCTTATATCAATGCAGACGACATAAAGCATACAACACATTGCAGTGATATGGAAGCCGCTGTTTTTGCCGAAAAGTTAAGAGAGGAAAATGTAGCTTTAAAACACAGTTTTACATTTGAAACTGTGCTTTCAACGGACAGAAATTTGAAATTACTTAAAAAAGCAAAAGAAAAGGGATTTTTTATAAGGTGCATCTATGTTTTGACATCAGATGTTGAAGTGAATGTTTTAAGAGTTGAAACCCGTGAAAGAAATGGCGGTCACGGTGTACCGCCCGAAAAAGTACGTTCAAGATATGTAAAAGCATTGGCATTATTGCCTGAGTTGATAGAAGTATGTGACATTGTTCATATATATGACAATACGGAATTTCCTTATCGGATTTTCAAGAAAAGAAAATCACAATATTTTTATTGGGAAAACGAATATTGGGATAAGGATAAAATTGAAGATCTGACAAATATATATTTTGAGGAATAATTATGCGTAGAAAAGACAGGGAAATTACAGATAAAATTAAAATTGATGAGATAATGAAACAATGTCATGTATGCAGAGTTGGTTTCAATGATGACGGCAAGGTTTATATAGTACCGCTGAATTTCGGATATGAAATAAAGAATAATAAATATATATTGTATTTTCACAGTGCAAAACAGGGTAAGAAAATTGACTTGATAGAAAAAAATCGGAATGCAGGTTTTGAGATGGACACGGGATATGAACTTGTAAAAAATAAAATAGCCTGCGGACATTCCGCTTTATATAAAAGCATTATCGGAAACGGTCTTATAAGTATCGTTCACGGTGATGAGAAAATACATGGCTTGAAATTGCTCATGGAGCATGAAACGAGTCAAAATGAATGGGATTTTGATGAAAGTATGCTGAAAGCCGTTACGGTGTTCAAGATAGATGTGACGGAGTTGAGCTGCAAGGAACATTGAATTTTTAAAGGGGGAGTTTTTTTATGATGAAAATACCTTTTTCACCTCCGGATATTACGGATGCGGAGATAGATGAAGTTGTGGACACCCTGCAAAGCGGCTGGATAACCACAGGACCGAAAACAAAAAAATTTGAAAATATGATAACGAAGTTTTGCATGAGTGACAGAACGGTATGTTTGGATTCATGCACCTCTGCACTGGAGATGACTTTGAGAGTGCTGGGAGTAAAGAGAGGCGATGAAGTGCTTGTGCCTGCCTACACATACACGGCGACTGCAAGTGCAGTATGTCATGTAGGAGCAACGCCTGTATTGGTGGATTGTATGCCGAACTCTGTGCAGATGGATTATGACAAGCTGCCGTATCTCGTCAATCGTAAGACAAAAGCGGTGATACCTGTAGACTTGGGGGGAGTGCCGTGTGACTATGATAAGATATTTGAGATAGTGAACGGTGTTCGTTCAAAATTCGATCCGTCAACGCCTTTGCAGGAAAACTTTGGAAGAATGATAGTTCTTGCCGATGCAGCCCATTCGATAGGTGCAAAGAGGGGTACAAAGAAAGTCGGAACGCTTGCCGACTTCACGGCATTTTCATTTCATGCCGTAAAAAATCTGACGACAGGTGAGGGCGGTGCTGTGACATGGAGAAAGCATGAAGGACTTGACAGTGATGAACTGTATAAACAGTATATGCTGTTGTCGCTTCACGGACAGTCAAAGGACGCTCTTGCAAAAACTCAGCTCGGTTCATGGGAGTATGATATAATCGGCACTTACTTCAAGTGCAATATGACGGATATAATGGCATCTATCGGTATTGCACAGTTGAAAAGACTGCCTGAAATGCTGAAAAGGCGTAAGAAGATAATCGAGTTCTATAATAAAGAGCTTTCCAATCAGAGTGTATCAATGTTGCAGCACTTTTCGGAGAAAGAGAAGATACTGTCAAGTGGACATTTGTATTTAGTGAAGCTGATGTGGCAGGACGAGGAATACAGGAATGCTGTCATAGAGAGAATGGCAAGCTACGGTGTTGCAACGAATGTGCATTACAAGCCGCTGCCGATGATGACGGCATACAAGAGAATGGGTTATCATATAGATGATTTTCCAAATGCGTTCAATATGTATAAAAATGAGATAACCTTGCCACTGTACTCCAAGATGACTGACGAACAGGCACAATATGTTATGGAGAGTTTCAAGCGTGCCATAAGAGATTAAATTAAATGTGCAGTTGAAAAACCGAACTGACTAAAAAATCAGTTCGGTTTTTTTATTTAAGGGGATATGTTCAATTTTTCTCAGACTGTCGCTGTAAGGCTCTTTTATAGTTAGTTGAGGAGCTGTTAAGTTTTTTTACGATTTCCTGACCACGCAGGGCAAGTTCTTCCAAACTATTATATTTTCGTAAAAGATATTGTTCTTCCCGTTTCTTCCTGCACGACCACAGCGAATCCCATTTCTTTTGCAAATTTTGCTAATGCCGAGTCTTTAGTAAGATAACGTTTACCTTTGGGCATTTTTCTTCCGATAATGTTTTCATACTGCTGTTCGGACAACGAAAAACCTGGATTAGAGTTTAACATATTTTCTAAATTGGAAAAATCAATCTTTGCCATACTTTTTAACTCCCTTTCTAAAAACGACAAAAAACCAATGCCAACACAATTTAATGGTATGTATTATCACCTCATCTCCGTCTTTCATTGTATATATTATAACATAAAAAAGTCCGAGTTTCAAGGGATTTATTTGTTTGATAGGGTAAAAAAACGGACTGATATATCAATCCGTTTTTTATTTAAGAGGATAGCGATATGATTTTTTGTATGAGGTGATAGATAGCACCGCCCATGAAATAGCACAAAATATCAATATAATCAAAAGTGCTTTCGGGCTTTACAAACTGTGCCACATACTCCCACATTATACTTGCTACTGTGCATACTGCCAATATTGTGACGAAATTTATATAGCTACGTCGCTTTCGCAGTGTTCGTAACAGTGCTATGCAGGAAAACAGAAAAACGGTTGCCAATGTATCGTTAAGATGATTTCGGATAAAAGGATAACTATATGATATATCAAGTTTTTTAAAACAGAGATTATTAGTGAAAAATACCAGCAAACACGAAATTGAAATGATACTGTATTTAATTGCTTGCTTTCTCATTATCCAAATAAGTTAATAAGGGCAATCATTACAATGAAAGCAATAATATCTTCCCATATTTTGCCTGCACAGCCATCGTTATTTGAGTCGTTATTGTTATTGTTCATATTTCAAATCCTCAATATCCGTTTTGTGTCATCCAGTCATTGACTGCATCATGAAATTCCTTGTCCGTAACCGTACCGTCACCGTTTGCATCATAACGGTCATTTCCTGACGGTGTACAGCCTGCCATCATCGATACCGCCAAAGCAAGAATTGCTATGACTGCAAAAATTTTTTTCTTCATGAGAAACATCTCCTTTAAATTGATTTTTTATGGGATTTCGCTGTGAGTTTATTATATCACAGCTTTTTCCAAAATGCAATAGTTTTTTTAAAAATTTTTCAAAAAAGGTGAAAAAAATGGGAAGATCGGATCTTATATGCGAAAGCGGAATAATGAATGACAGTGTTTACCGTTCCTGTGTTCATGAAGGGAAACGGTTCGGAACTGCTTATTCCGATATCACTGTCAATGAGGACGCGGAACGGCAGCATGGTGTAAAGCGTGG
>CADCCP010000008.1 GCA_902800005.1 uncultured Ruminococcus sp.
TACCAAACATGAGTAGATTTATATCAAAAATGGACACGTTGAATAAGGAATGAAACATAAAAGTTGTTTTTATAACTTTTTATAAGTTTTTAGTAACGGGTTCATGAAATGGCAGTTGACAAGGTGAAACAGCTTGAAAGAGAGATAGATGCCCTTCAGAGACAGCTCCGTCAGCAGAATCAACAGGCTGAAAATGAGCGTAAAAAAATGTCGGACAAAAATAAACAGGCTATCCGCAGCTATCAGGAAGATATGAAAAAAGCTGTCAGACAGCATGATGAAAAGGCGAAAAAAGAATATGAACGAATGCTCAGGGACTATCAAAGAGGTCTTGACAGGGACGTGCAAAATGAAATTGCAGACCTTAATGCAGATTACAGACGGCTTTTGGAAGATGTCAGGAAAAGTGAAGAGGCACTTGCCCGTAAAACGCAGGAATTGGAACAGGCTGTACAATCTGTCAGAAATGACTTGTCAAGGCGTGATGAAGGCAGCAGCCGTGAGGCAAAAGAATATCTTTTGAATGCAACGGAAGAATTCCGTGAAATAGAAAAGAAACCCCATGAAAAATTCGTGCCGAAACGACTGAATATCTTTTACAATGCCATCAAGGACGGTCAGCAGCTTTATAAAGCAGGCTTGTTTGAAGCAGCGACAGCGGTTGCCATTTCCGCAAAATCGGGTTTGGAAAGACTTGGCTATAACATAGATGACAAAGTTGAAGAGTGGGACGGTCAACATGACCTTTTTGTGATGAAATTGAATTACCTTGCTGTGAAAGTTCAACAGGAACTTGATGACTGGGAAGAATACATATCCGAAAAAAGCGGAAGTAATGCGAATTTGCGTAAAAAACATCTTGTAGAGATAAACTACTGGTCAAGGGGGGAGTTTGCGGAACTTGTACAGGGAATGAACAAGTACAGAAAGATCGCATGGGAGATAGAAAAAGTAGGCAAAGATGAATATTTGAAAAAGCCTGAAAGTGCCAATACAGATGATTTGAAAGAGTATATCAAGGAAGTTGAAAAGTTAGATGAAAAGTTGGAACTTATTCATAATTTGTACAAGCTGAGATATACGGCATCATGTCAGAGGGCGGACTGGGGTGAAAGTATCATAGATTTTTTGTCGGACGAGATAAACCTTGAATGGCATGAGGAAATGACGGGCTACCGTCAGGCGACAAAAGAAACTCTTTCATCAAAGGATTTTCAGGAATATATCAAAGTGACGTTTGACAGTGAGGACGTGACGGAAGATACAAGAGAATGGCTGAAACTTGTTTTTGAAAATGCATCTGAAAACATGATATATATATATATCGTGCCTGTTGAAAACAAGTCCAATGTCGAAAACAGGATAATTATTCACATAGATTACAACGGAGCGGAACAGGAAATATATTCCCGTGATATATGTCAGCATATATGTGAAGTTTTACAGTGTGACGAGGAAAGCGGAATTGTCACTTATACGTCTGATATAAATGCACTGAAATTAAATACAAACAAGTCTTTCAGCGATACCGCAAAAGACCTTGAAAAGTTAATGCATAATTCATAATGCATAATGCATAATTGTTGTGAATTTACGCTGAACAGGAGAAAACTATGAAAAGTGATAATGTGATAGTTGATAAAAGCATGGACTTTTCTATTAGAATTGTGAAGTTATATAAATTTTTGACCGAAAATAAAAGAGAATATGTTTTGTCAAAGCAAATATTAAGAAGTGGTACAAGTATCGGTGCTAATGTTAAAGAGGGAGTGAGAGGACAAAGTAAAGCGGATTTTATTTCAAAAATGGCTATTGCCTTAAAAGAAGCATCAGAAACGGAATATTGGCTTGAACTATTATACAAAACGGATTATCTGAATGAAAATCAATATAACAGTATAAATAGCGATTGTGAAGAATTGATAAAAATATTGATGTCAATAGTTAAAACAAGCAATCATAAATAATTATGCATTATGCATTATGAATTATGAATTATGAATTTGAGGGGAGAGCGTTTTATATGAGTGGAGAATCAAGAGGATTGATTGTATTGCCGTTGTTGTTCGGCGGATTGCCGTTAGTATTGGGTGGTTTGGCAGTTGCAGGTGTTGCATATGCGGCGATAGGTGCTGCAAGAGCCATCAGCGGAAGAAATCAGCAGAATACAAGAAATAATTATCGTCAACAGCAAAATCAGAGAATACAAAATAACGTGCAGTCATATCAGGGATATTATCAGGGCTATAACGAGCCTGCAAGAACGATTCCGCCTGCACAGCCCATTCCCAGACCGCAGATAAATACAAGCGGTGTTGAAAGTAAAATAGGCAGTTTCAAGAATGAAATGTATCAAAGCATGAACGAGCAGTCGCAGCTTAATGCACAGGCTTTTAACAGCATGATGAATGAATTGAATGTGCAGAGAGCGGAATTGCAGAAGATAGCCGAACAGAACGATATACAGGCATATCAGGATTATCTTAAAAAGCTGAAAGAATCCCGTGAGCAGTCCATGAAGAATATCTATCAGGCACAGAATGACTTTAACACGGGGTATAAAAAGAATATAGCCGACACTATGGCGAATGTTACGGCAAGCATGAATGAGAAGTATGCAGGCTATATGAGTGAACTTGAACAGCTTAAAGCGGATATTCAAGCCAAAGATGAAAAGGCAAAAGAAATTGCAAAGGCGTATATAGAGGAAGCTCAGGCACTTTTGAAGTCATTGAAAGATGACTTTGAGGGTGAAAAATATTCTTCACGTCAGATGGTTTCATTGACGAATGAACTTAATCAGGCTATCGAATTGTATAACAAAGGCAGATATGAAAGTGCGTTGGCAAGTTCAAAGGACGTTGCAGTAAATACGCTTGATGAAATATTCGAGGCTGATGCCAAAAAACAGGAATGGGAAAATTACTATGGCTTGGCATTGGTTTTGTCAGAGGAAGTCAAGTGCTTTATCGAGGCACAGGGAACTATTTCTCAGGAAGTCAAAGAATATGCAGAAAAAGCCGCCGGCAAGCCTTTTTCAGAGGATATAGTCGGTATAAAAATATCTGATTATACGGATAGAAATGCCAAAGGTCAGACACGTTATGATTATATCTTGAATAAAGTCAATGAATTGCACAGTGCATTGAGGGCAGAAAATGCCGATAAACTGACTACACAGCAGTTGAAAGAGTGCATTGACTTTCTGAATAATGACCTTTATCCGCAGGCATCACAGTGCATTAATAAAGGCATTATCAATATGAACAATGCTTTTTCCCGTCAGAACATGAGTGAGGAAATAATAGATTTCTTTGAGGAACACAATTTCACATTCAACGGTTACGCCTATGAAAACGACTCTCACGACAAGGCTTTGCATATAGGTTTGGCAAATGAATCAACGGGTGAAGAATTGATAGTAACACTTGCCCCCGAAGTCATGCAGAACGGTGACATTCAGACAAGAGTTGATTTAAAGCAGATAAAAGGCGATGAAGCTAATGAAGAAAGAAAGGCATATTACAGAGAGTGCATAGAGAATGTCGTCAAAGGCAGCAATCCCTATGCAAGCGTTGATATAAAATGTAATGCCGAAACAAGAAATAAACTTTCCGCCGATACGGAAACGAAAAAGAAATTGAAAATGGAGTAAAAAATGAGTTCGATACTTGAAAGACCGAATTTGAATAAAATATTTCTTATTTACGGAAATTTAGATGATATGTTCATATCGCCCGATTTGCAGAAAAATAATTTCCGTCCGTATCTCAATTCTTATTTAAAGAGTCTGGGATATAAGAAAGTTGTATTTTATTCGGGTGCAAAGAATACGGGAAAATATGTACTTGATGATGAAAGTGCGGTCTTGGCGATAAACAGGAATAAACATCAAAGTACATCGGGTGACAAGCCTAAAAGAAGAATATTAAGCCCGAAAGCAAAGCAAAATGAGGAACAGAAACGGGAGATAAAGGAAGATGTACAGCAGACTTCCGAAAATGCAAGATCTCAGGATAACGGCAAAATGGTTTATAAACAGCCGAAGATAACGCCTGCTGAATTTCTTGATGACGCTAAAAAGATGATGAAAGATTCAAGTGTAAAAACCGCTGTTGTATTCACGTTTTTTCAGGATTTCGTCACGGATAATTCCGCACCACAGCAGCAGTATTCTGAATTACTTTCGCATTTGTGGGACGAGTATACACTTAACGGAAATGAAAATATCTGTATATTTCTTGCACCGCAGATGAATGCGGATTCGATTTCGGGAATGTTCGATAAACTTCAAAGCGGAGATGTTTTCCGAAACAGATTTTTCAATGAAAATAAGACGATAAACAGAAGCTGTACTATATATGTGGGCTTGCCAAATCAAGATGAGTTCAGATATATGCTGGAATATCTGAGGATAGTCGGGGATAACGGCAAAAAGCTGTCTTATAAAATAAAAGACGTTCCTAAAATGGTATCTTCATTGATGTATCTGAGCCGTGAAGCTGACCGTGAAGAAAACCGTGCAGGCTATTTAAGTTCCGTTTATGAGAATATCGCCTATTACATGAGGAATTATGACGGCGATACAGTGCCTTTTGACGAGGGGGTTATAAAGAAAATTTACAGCCGTTTCAAAGCTGATTCGGGCGATCCTATGGAAATCTTGATGAATACAAAGGGTTGGGAAAGTGTTGCCAAGAGGATACAGGAAATTGTAAAAGATTACAAAAATAAAAAAGCCCGTGCATTGTCGCAAAGACCGAAAGCCAAAGGCAAGAAAAAATTGATATGTGCAAGTGAACGTATAAATACACCCGAAGATAATATAGAGTTCAATTATCCGGTACCGCATTTTGTGATAAAGGGAAATCCGGGAGTAGGCAAAACGACCGTTGCACGACTGATAGGGCAGATATTCTATGAAAACGGCATATTGAAAAAGGGCTTGACAGTCGAGGCAACGAGAGATGACTTGATAGACAGGTATGTAGGCGGTACAACGGGCAAGACAAGAGAAGCTGTCATGTCTGCACAAGAGGGAGTTTTGTTTATAGATGACGCTTATTCACTTCTTGACGGAAGTGAGGAAAATAACTATCCGAAGCAGGCGATAGATGAATTAGTGGCGATAATGACAAATCCCAAGCAATACAGATTTTGCATGATAATGGCAGGCTATCCCGAACCTATGGACGAACTTTTAAAGATGAATGCAGGTTTATCAAGCCGTTTCAGCAAGGCAAATATCCTTACTATAGAGGATTACAAGCCCGATTTATTAAAGAGTATATTTGTATCTAACTGTGAAAAAGAGGGGTATAAAATTGATGAAAGCCTTGATTTAGACCTGTTTTTCAAGAATCTGTACGATCAGCGTGACAGGGCGAATTTCGGAAATGCAAGGGATATAGTGGCTATTGCAAGGGAATGTAAAATGCAGTCGTCTTTGAGAGATGACGATGAAAGATTGATAGTTAAAGAGGATTTCGGCAGTTATGAAAAGTATTTTGATAAACACGGAGTTTCTTCAATAGATGAAATTTATGCCGAGATAGATAATTATATCGGCATGGAGTTCGTGAAGGAACTGTTTGAGAATGTCAGGCTTGAAATACTTGATGAAGAAGATTGCAGGCGTAGGGGAGTAAAACCTGATTTTTATGCAGACCACTATATATTTTCGGGAAATCCCGGTACAGGTAAAACGACTGTCGGTAAAATGATAGGCAGATTTTATCATGTAATGGGAGTTTTGGGCGGTAAGGAAACTTTATTTGTCGATGCATCCGACTTGATAGGCAGTCATGTAGGCGATTCCAAAGAGAAAGTCGCAAAGAAAATTCAGGAAGCCATTGACCACAATTCCGTGTTGTACATAGATGAAGCGTATCAGATAGCTGACAGTGCATATTCGGCGGAAATAGTCGGTGCAATGATGACGAAAATGACGGAAAATGCAAAGGATTTCAAGATGATATTCGGAATGTATTCAAACAGGGTAGAGGACTTTTTGAAACTCAATGCAGGTTTGGCAAGACGTGTAAGGATAGTTGAATTTCCGGATTATACGCCCAAACAGTTGACAAAGATATTTGACCTGACCATTAAACAGCAGGGCAGGACTATCACAGATGAAGCCCACAGATTGATAGAATTGTTAATGGAGTATAAGTATAATACAAGGGGCGACGATTTCGGAAATGCGGGAGATGTCAAGAAATTAGTCATTGACATGAAGAAATTGCTGTTAAGACGTGTAAGCCGTGCAGGTGCGGAGGTTGACAGGTATCAGTACACAAAGGACGATATACCGAAAGACCAGTTGGAACTCATCAAAGACCAGATAAACCCCCGTACATTTGATGATATAATGCAAAGTCTGAATGAACAGATAGGAATGTCGGATCTGAAAGAAGTAATTTTGCGTAAACAGGAAGAGATATTGTATGCAAAGAAAAGCGGACGTACAACGTATGGCATTAACCCCGGATATTATTTCTTTGTGGGAAATCCCGGTACGGGCAAATCAACGAGTGCAAAGCTGTTCGGTGAATGTCTTAGAGAGTTGGGCATTGTCAAGACGAGTAATTTTTATTCATGCACGGCAAAAGACCTTGTAGGTGAATATGTCGGACAAACAAGCGGAAAGACTTATGAACTTTTGAAGAAGTCCGTAAACAGTGTTTTGTTCATAGATGAAGCGTATAGTCTATCTTATGCAGATGATAAAGACGGTGCAAGTTTCAAGAAAGATGCACTTGAACAGATAATAGCATTCATGGACGATCCCGAACACAGAAGTAAATGCTGTATCATATTTGCAGGATATTATAAAGATATGCAGGGTTTGTATAAGTCAAACAGCGGAATGCGTTCAAGGATAGAGGAAGTGCATTTCAGGGACTATACAGCGGAAGAAATGTATGATATATTCGCACTGTTCTGTAAAAAGGGCGGATATAAGATAGCGGAAGATGTAAGGGAATACTATTTGCCGATATTCGAGAAGATGACGAAAATGGAGTATTACTCAAACGGCAGAACTGCAAGAACTGTCTATGAAAAGACGATAGCAAATTTAAAAAGGCGAGTTATCTATACAGATGACATAACTGAAGAAGAAAGGCAGACTATTATGAAAACGGACTTGCTTTCTGCTGAAGAATGTTATAATATAGTGTCGGTAGAGTGATGTTATGAAGAAGTATCAAGTATTGTCGGGCAGTGTGCTGAAGATGATAGCACTGATAACCATGATGATAGACCATACGGCAGCATGGGTCTTAAGTCAGGCGGATTTTGCATTAGTGCCTATCTGGATAGTCGGCAAAGAAAATATAACAATTTATTATATATGCAGATTGATCGGCAGAACAGCATTTCCTTTATATTGTTTTCTGTTGGCAGAGGGATTTGCATATACGAAAAACAGAAAAAGATATGGTTTGAATTTGCTGGTATTTGCGATATTGTCGGAACCTGTATGGGATCTGGTACATTCGGGGCAATTTTTCAATAAAGGTCAGAATGTATTTTTTACACTGTTTTTCGGATTTATTGCTATGTACTTTTACGAGAGATTCAAAGATAAAAAAATATTGTGCTGTATTTCAGTGCTGGGAGTTTTAATATTTGCATCGTTTTTTGGTGCGGATTACGGATGGAACGGCGTGGGACTTGTCCTTTTTATGCACGTCATGAGAGAAAAAACAGCGGCAAGAACAGTGTTGGGATGTTGTTTTTTCGGAAAGCAATGGAAAGTTGTGCCTGCATTTGCGATAATGAATTTGTATAACGGCAAAAGAGGATTCATCAAAGGCAAGGTCGGAAAATATTTATTTTATGCCGCCTATCCGCTGCACATATTTGTATTGTATTTGATAAGACTGAAATATTTCGGCTACTGAAAAAATAATTGCATATTGCTGATCGAAAAAATGGGGGTGAATGTGTGTCGGAGAGAAATGTTGACGAAAACGGGAATGTTTCCAACAGGTTCAAGTTGGCAATGGCATTCAATATATGGAGAGTGCTTGACAAGGGGACATTCGGAGATCAACTTGACTATATAAATAAAAATAAGTGGGTATTATTCACGCTCGTTATGACGAGTTACAGAAAACAGGTATTTGCACATAAGAAGCCTGCACAGGAAGTCGTGAATGAGATAGCGTGGGCAACGGGATATATAGTACCGCCCGACATGAATTTCAGATACAGCGGATATGATGTAAGTGTTACAAGGCATCCCATGAAAGACAGGTATCTTATCACGCCGAGCATACTCAAAAATTCCATAGACACGGATATTGCCTACGATGAGGGGGAAGAAGGCTCTGTATTGTATGAATTAAGGCAGTTGCCGTTTTCATGCTGGCTCAATTTAAAGGACACCATCAAGAAGTATAACAGGACTTGGGATGAGGATATAAGGACAAATTTATATAGCTGGATGGGAAAGGGTTATGAATATGTGCTTGATTTTTACAGTTATGTGAATGTATGTGCCTATCACCGTATGTCAACAGCAGAATTGCGTGATGTTTGGGAGCGTTACATGAAGTCGGCTGTACAGCAGCCGCTCGTGTACATAGCAAAGGATTTTCCCGAATACCGCCCTTTCTGGCAGGCATGGTACAATGAACTGTACCGCTATGCATATGAGATGATGGATCTTGCGGAGGAGTCGTTTCAATGGGACTCAGCCAAAACGCAGGAAAGAAAAAATATGCTTGTGAGCAGCGGAATGTGGGCAGACTTTCCGAGCAGCAAAGGAAGCACATCTGTCAATAAGAATGATATATTCACGGACAGCATTAATTTTGCGGAGAAGTGGCTTGAAAAGCCTGTTGAACGGTCGGACAAGATACCTGAGTTTCACGGATTCTTCACCGGCAGGGACAGGGATAAGGCTATACAGCAGATGAACAGTACGTCACCTGCACAGCAGGCAAATAATATTTCCATTGATGAAATAAGGGATATGATAGAGATAACCCGCACAGAAAGCCCTGAAGAAGAACTCATGGACACAGACAGGGAGATAAGAGAGGAGAATCTTGCTGTTCCGGAACAGAAAAAAACATCTTTCATGGATACGCTCAGAAATTGGTTTGCGTGGAAGCCGAAAGAGGAAGAACCTGTACAGGAAGAAGAACCGCCTGAGATAAGACGTAAAAATAAATATTTGGAAGTGCTGAATCAGAGTGCGGAAAATCCTGTTTTCAGAGGAGAGATAGAGGTCACAAAGGAGCATATCGAGCAGATACAGACTCGTTTGCAAAAGCTGAATGACATTCTGTCGAGTCACTTCAAGCCCCATGAAATGACATATAAGAGATTTAAACATATCATTGAAGATGCGGCAACAAGGTTTTATGCGAATGTCAAAACGATGGTCAAGAGGATAAATATATTTGATGAAAAGGATTATTTCAGGGTATCTGACAGGAATGTGAATATGTCTGTATCGGCAAGGCAGGAACGTCTGAAAATATATACCGAGCATATCAACTATGTAAAAAAGATAGTTGAGGCAAATGAAAATATCATAAGCAAGTTGGATATGCTTTTGCTGGAACTGACAAAGTTAGATGATTTCAGTGAAGAAGCCCTTAACAACAATGCAGCGATAAATGAACTGAATGACCTCATAGACCAAACGAAATTTTACAAGCAGTAAAAAAACGGGGAGTGAAAAATATCTCACTCTCCGTAAATTTATATCTGACGTTTTTCCTTAATTGCACATTGCACATTGCACATTGCACATTGCACATTGTACATTGCACATTGCACATTGTACATTGCACATTGTACATTGTACATTGTACATTGTATTACTCGTCGCCGAAACTTATGCCGATACTTTTAGCGGATTTAATAACGGGGCTGTCAACGGGTACTTCTTTAAGTTTACCTGCAACTTCTTTGAGGGGTACAGGTACGATTTCACCATTTACCATGCCTGTCATATAGCCGTATTTTCCGTCAATGATGAACTTGGCTGCAGCCGCTCCGAAACGTGTGGTAATGAATCTGTCGTAAGCATCGGGACTTCCGCCTCTCTGGAAATGTCCGGGTACTGTGACACGAGTTTCCTGACCGGTAGCCTCTTCGATCTCATGTGCAATTTTGTAGGAGATCGACGGATACATCAGATTTGCAATAGCTTCTTTTCTTTTCTTCTTGGGGAGCTTTGCAACATCTTCTTCAATAGCACCCTCTGCAACGGCAAGGATAGAGAAAGTCTTTCCCTCTTTGGTACGCTTTTTGATGCAGTTGATGACGTTCTTTATTTTGTAGGGGATCTCGGGGATAAGGATAACATCTGCACCGCCTGCAACGCCTGCATAAAGAGTAAGCCAACCTGCTTTATGTCCCATACACTCGACTATAAATACACGACCGTGTGAAGTAGCGGTAGTGTGTATGCAGTCTATGACGTTTGTAGCGATGTCAACGGCACTCTGAAAACCGAAGGTCACATCTGTACCCCAGATGTCGTTGTCGATGGTCTTTGGCATACTGACGACATTCAAGCCTTCTTCCGAAAGCATATTTGCACTCTTGTGAGTACCGTTTCCGCCGAGTACGACAAGGCAGTCAAGTTTCATTTCATTGTAGTGTTTCTTCATTTCAGCGACCTTGTCAATGCTTGTTTCGTCATCAATGACACGCATGAGTTTGAACGGCTGTCTTGAAGTACCGAGAATAGTTCCGCCGACCGTGAGGATACCCGAAAAATCTTCGGGTTTCATAAGGCGGTATTCACCGTGAATGAGACCTCTGTAACCGTCAATAATGCCGTAAATTTCAACATTATTTCCGTAATGCTCATACAATCCCTTTGCAAGACCTCTGATAGCGGAGTTCAATCCCTGACAATC
Source organism: uncultured Ruminococcus sp. (assembly GCA_902800005.1). Taxonomy (GTDB): domain Bacteria; phylum Bacillota; class Clostridia; order Oscillospirales; family Acutalibacteraceae; genus UBA1213. Next base: position 10,890 of record CADCCP010000008.1, read on the forward strand.
ACCGCCGCTGGTAAGTATTCCGACTCTTTTCAATTTTTATGCACTCCTTTTCTGAAAGTATATCTGAGAACAATTTTACAACATTTTTAATAGATTTACAATATAATATTGAAAAAAATTGTCATAAATTTTCATCATAATTTTCCTTGAAGTTCTCACTCGTAAGCGGAACGAAAAGTTGTTCTTCATTGACAGTGCTGACTTTTTCGGAAAGGGCTTTTTTAGCCATTTCCGAAAATTCTCTCTGAGAGTTATGGACTTTCTTTCCACGCCTGTCAAGCAGTTCATAAGTCGTATCCGATTTTTGTATCCTTGTATTGAGGACATCTTTTTTGAGGGTTTCGACTATTTTGAAAGAACGCTCGATAAGGTCTTTGTCTTGTATGGGGAAAACAAGTTCTACACGTTTATCCAGATTTCTTTGCATCCAGTCGGCAGAACCCATATATATTTCGGGTTGACCGCCGTTTTCAAAAATGAAGATACGGCTGTGTTCAAGGAGCTGTCCGACAATGCTGTGAACTTCGATGTTATCACTTATGCCCTTTATATTCGGGACAAGGCAGCATATCCCACGCACTATAAGGGTTATTTTAACGCCTGCCTGAGATGCTTTATAAAGCAGACCGATGATAGCGGGATCGACAAGAGAATTTATCTTTGCGGTAATGCCCGACGGCAAGCCGTTTTGTGCATTTTCAGTTTCACGTTTTATCATTTCTTCAAAGAAAGTACGCAAGCCTGTAGGAGCGACTTTCATTTTGTGATAGACAGGCGGAGTGGAATAGCCCGTTATGACATTGAAAAGGGAAGAGGCATCTTCACCGAATTTTTCATCACAGGTGAACATACCTATGTCGGTGTAGAAACGGGCGGTAATATCATTGTAATTGCCTGTACCCATGTGAAGATAACGTCTGATACCGTCCTGTTCACGCCTGACCACAAGCAGTATCTTACAGTGTGTTTTCAAGCCTGCCAGACCGTAGATGACATGACAGCCTGCTTTTTCAAGTTTTTTTGCCCAGCCGATATTGTTTTCTTCATCAAAACGTGCTTTGAGTTCGACTAAAACGGTGACTTGCTTACCGTTTTCGGCGGCTTTTATGAGAGCGGCAACGATAGGTGAATTGCCGCTGACACGGTAGAGAGTTTGCTTTATTGCAAGGACATCTTTATCATTTGCAGCCTGATTGACGAATTTTATGACAGATTCAAAGCTCTCATAAGGGTGATGTACCATTCTGTCCTTTTCACGGATAGCTTCAAATATATCATCATAGCCGAAGAAGTCGGCAGGCGGATTGACAGGTGTGATGGGCTTGAACTTGAAGTCATCGGGAATATTGGCGATACCTGCAAATTTGTTGAGGAATGTCAGATCGAGAGGTCCGGATACTTCATTTATTACCATATCTTCGACTTTCAGCATATCAGTGAGGAATTTTTTAAGTGCTTCATCACACTTTGAAGTGATCTCCAATCTTACGGGATCGCCACGCTGACGTTTTTTAAGAGAGTGTTCTATCTCGACAAGAAGGTCATCTGCATCTTCGTCAATGTCAAGGTCTGAGTCCCTTGTGATACGAAAAGGGCAGAAAGCCTGTATTTCATAGAGTTCAAAGAGTTCCGACAGGTGACTGATTATGATGTCTTCGAGCATGACAAAAGCCCTTCCGTTGTCGGACGGAACTTCGATGAACCTGTCGAGGATAGAAGGAACTTGCACGACTGCAAAAATATCCTCACCGTCATTGTTGACAAGTCTTATGGCGATATTCAGACTTCTGTTTGCAAGCAGGGGAAACGGTCTTGATGTATCGACAGCGAGGGGTGTCAGCACCGGAAAGACACATTTATGGAAATATTCGTCAATTTTTTGTTTTTGAGTTTTGTTAAGTTCCTTTGTTTTGAGAAAGCGGAGCTTGCATTTTTTGAGTGCAGGCATAACGGAGCGGTGCAGACAGGAATACTGTTTTTTGACGAAGCGTTGTATTTTGGCAGTAAGTTCGGGGAAAAGTTGTGCACAGGTCATTCCTGAAGCGTCTTTGTCATCGGCTTTTGAGTGCATTTTATCCATGACACCCGCCACTCTCACCATGAAAAATTCATCTAAATTTGATTCGGTGATGGAGAGGAATTTTGCCCGTTCCATTATTGGATTTTCCTTTTCAAAAGCCTCTTCAAGCACACGGCTGTTAAAGTCGAGCCAACTCAGTTCCCTGTTGAGATAGGGGAGATCGGGCTGTGATGCAAGCACGGGAACAGACTTGGATCTTTTGGAAGTTTTTTTTGTTTTTTGGTCGTCTTTTTTCTTTTCACTCAAAATATATCACCTTTCTTTTTTTGACAAAGTATCTTGTTCGTTGCACATAATTATAACAAATATTTTTTGAATTATCAAGATTTTATGTCGAATTTGTTCAGAATTTGCATGAAAAAGGGGATAAAGCATTGTTTCAGCTTTATCCCGTGTGGTTCAGTTAAAGAGATTTTTGACTTTATCGAAGAAGCTTGTGCTTTTCTGATAGTTGTTGGATTGGCAGAGGGAGTCGAAATTCTGCAAAGCTTTTTTCTGTTCGTTGTTGAGGTTGCGGGGAACTTCGATGGTGACTTTGACATACTGGTCACCTCTGCCTTTGGAGTTGAGGTGTTGGATACCCTTGCCCTTGAGTTTAAAGACATCACCGGGCTGAGTGCCGGCATGGACGTTGTAGCTGACCTTGCCGTCGAGGGTGGGGACGATAACTTCATGACCGAGAGCAGCCTGAGTGAATGTCAAGGGTATCTCGCACCATACATCATCACCCTTGCGTTCAAAGATGTCATGACGTTTGACATTGATGTAAACATGGAGATCACCTGAAGGACCGCCATTATAACCGCTGTTTCCGTGACCGCTGATATTGAGTATCTGATCCTGACCGATACCGGCGGGGACGGTGACGGTAACTGTTTTTGTTATTTTAGTTCTGCCGGCTCCGGAGCATTTTTTGCAGGGAGTTTCGATTATCTTGCCCTTGCCACGACATCTGTCGCAGGTCTGGGTGGTCTGGACGACACCGAAGGGGGTACGCTTGTTGACAGTAGCCTGACCTTTACCGTTGCAGACGGGGCAGGTCTTGAGGTCTGTACCCTTTTCCGCACCTGTACCGTTGCATTCCTTGCAGGTGTCGACAATATCATACTGTATTTCTTTTTTACAGCCCTTTGCCGCTTCTTCAAAAGTGATGGTAACAGATGTTTCCACATCTGAGCCTTTACGGGGAGCGTTTCTGTTTCTGGAGCTGCTGCCGCCGAAGCCGCCGAAAAAGCTGTTGAAAATATCATTGAGGTCAATATCCTGTGCAAACGGATTACCGCCGCCATAGGCTGCCGAGCCTGCACCGTAGTTGGGATCAACGCCTGCGAAGCCGAATTTATCGTATCTTGCACGTTTTTCCTTGTCGGACAGCACTTCATAGGCTTCATTGACTTCCTTGAATTTGGCTTCCGCCTCTTTATCGTTGGGATGAAGGTCAGGGTGATAGAGTTTTGCCTGTTTTCTGAAAGCCTTTTTCAGATCATCATCGGAAACACCCTTTTCTACCCCAAGCACCTCATAATAATCTCTTTTGTCTGCCATACCAATTCCCCCAAAGGATCAATAATTAATAATTTTTCTATTCGATTATAATATAATACATTACGGCATGATTTGCAAGAATAAATTTGTTTCGATCCACGCACAGCACTGATCCCTGCTGCCGATTTTATTATAGCATTATCACGTTTGGTTTGTCAATGACAAACAGCATAGGGAGCAATTCATCCCACGTCTGAAGAGGCGGGGGAATTCTCGCTTGTTAAGTTGAAAAAAGGGAAAACCCGATAATTGACAGGCTTTCCCGTATATTTCAAAAAGGTTTGTCAAATATTATTCAACATCCTTGAAATCGGCATCATAAACACCGTTGTCACCCTGAGGAGCCTGCTGCTGTGCAGCACCCTGAGCGGCTGCATCCTGATAGAGCTTTTCAGATACGGCATACATTTTCTTCTGGAGATCGTCCTTTGTTTCCTGTATCCTGTCCATGTTGTTCTGTGCAAGGGCGGATTTCACATCAGCAACTTTTTTCTGAAGTTCTTCCTTGTCCTGAGCGGAAACATGTTCACCGTTTTCGGAGATGAGCTTTTCAACTGCATAAACGAGGTTTTCAGCATCGTTTCTCTTGTCAACTTCCTCACGGCGTTTTTTATCCTCTGCAGCATACTGTTCTGCATCACGGATAGCCTTTTCTATATCGTCCTTGCTCATGTTGGTATTGGAAGTGATGGTGATATGCTGTTCTCTGTTTGTGCCGAGGTCTTTTGCAGACACGTTTACGATACCGTTGGCATCGATATCGAAAGTAACTTCGATCTGCGGAACGCCACGCATTGCAGGAAGGATACCGTCAAGTTTGAACAGACCGAGCTGTTTGTTGTCTTTTGCAAACTCACGTTCGCCCTGAAGGACATTGACTTCTACCTGAGTTTGATTATCAACGGCAGTTGAGAATATCTGACTCTTCTTAGTCGGGATAGTGGTATTTCTCTCAATGATCTTAGTCATAACACCGCCCTGAGTTTCAACGCCGAGTGAAAGGGGAGTAACATCGAGGAGAAGAAGTCCTTCGACTTCACCGCCGAGAACACCGCCCTGAATAGCAGCACCCATTGCAACACATTCATCGGGGTTTATGCCTTTGAAGGGATCTTTGCCAATAAGGGATTTAACAGCGTCCTGAACAGCGGGTATTCTTGAAGAACCGCCTACCATGAGGACTTTATCTATTTCGCTGATGGAAAGACCTCAGTCTTTAAGAGCCTGACGTACAGGCCCCATAGTTTTTTCAACGAGGTCTGCGGTCAGTTCATTGAATTTTGCTCTTGTAAGAGTGTAGTCAAGGTGTTTCGGACCTGTTGCATCAGCAGTTATGAAAGGAATATTGATAGCGGCAGTTGTAATGCCGGAAAGTTCTATTTTAGCCTTTTCAGCTTCATCTTTAAGACGCTGCATAGCGGTCTTGTCGTTTGAGAGGTCAATGCCTGTATCACTCTTAAAGCTCTGTATGAGCCAGTCCATGATCTTCTGGTCGAAGTCATCACCGCCGAGATGGTTGTTACCGGCTGTTGCAAGAACTTCCTGAACGCCGTCGCCCATTTCGATTATGGATACATCGAATGTACCGCCGCCCAAGTCGTAGACCATGACTTTCTGATCGTTTTCTTTATCGACACCGTAGGAAAGTGCGGCAGCAGTAGGCTCATTGATTATTCTCTTTACATCAAGACCGGCAATTTTGCCTGCATCTTTGGTAGCCTGTCTCTGAGCATCGGTGAAGTATGCGGGAACTGTGATGACAGCCTGTGTAACTGTTTCACCGAGATATGCTTCTGCATCTTTTTTAAGTTTGCCGAGTATCATAGCGGAAATTTCCTGCGGAGTGTACTCTTTTCCGCTTATGTTTACTTTGTAGGAAGAACCCATCTTTCTCTTTATAGAAGCGATCGTGTGGTCAGGATTGGAAACTGCCTGACGTTTAGCGACCTGTCCGACAAGTCTTTCGCCGTTCTTTGCAAATGCAACAACAGAAGGAGTTGTTCTTGAACCTTCCGCATTTGCGATAACAACAGGCTCACCGCCTTCTATAACTGCTACACATGAATTAGTTGTACCCAAGTCAATACCGATAGTCTTTGCCATAATAAATTACCTCCATTTTACAATGCACAATGCATAATGCATAATGCATAATTATTTTAAAGTTTTTTGATTGTTAAATTCTGCCATAATGCACAATTATGAATTATGAATTATGCATTATGAATTGTTTATCTGTACCATAGCGTGACGGATGATCCTGTCACCTATTTTATAGCCTTTTTGATAGACGAGTGCAATGCAGTCCTCGTCAAGCTCATCGTCATCTGTACGGGCAATGGCATTGTGAAGTTCGGGATCGAATTTCTCGCCCCTTTCGCCAAAGGACTCTACCCTCAGCTTTTCAAAGGCATTCTGAAGCTGTTTCTGTATCATATCCAAGCCTTTTTTGAACTCGTCCGATACATCTGCATTTGAAGCCATCGCAAGTGCAAAATTGTCTGCAACGGGCAGGAATGCTTCTACAGTTGCTGCCACAGCATTGTCATAAGTCGCTGACTTTTCTTTTTCTGTACGCTTGCGGTAATTGTCGTATTCTGCCGCAAGTCTCAGAAACTTGTCTTTCTGACTGTCAAGCTCTTTTTGAATTTTTTCGGTTTCTGTTTCTTCTGTTTCTTCAGCAGTCTCTTCAACCGTTTCTTCCGTTTTGATCTCTTCTTCATTAGCTTTTTCTTTAGCCAAGCCTATTATCTCCTTTCACCGAACATCAGAACTCCAACATTTCATTCAAAAGTGTTCCTACCGTATCGGCAGCATATTCCAGCGTTGCAATGATCTTCGGATAGTCCATTCTCACAGGTCCCACTATCGCAAGTGCTCCGGAACATCCGTCTGACGCTTTATAGTGCTTGACGATGATGCTGAGATTGACGAATGCGGGATCATGCAGTTCACTGCCGATCAGCACATCTGCCTTAGTGCTGTCAGTTGAGAGCAGTTTTGCCAGTTCGGAGGAATGTCCGAGAAGCTCCATGACCTTTTTGCCGTCAGCGGATTCAAGCTCCGGCATGGTAAACAGATTTGCCTGACCTTTTATGAACGCTCCCGTTGAAGCGGCATCTTTTGCGGCATCATGCACCGCTACCAGCACATTAGGCACTATCATCGACATCTCGCCCAACGAAACTGCAGTTGTCTGCATGAAAGCGGGTGTGATAGATGTAACGGGAAGACCTTCAAGTTTTTCGTTCATGAGCTTTTCAAACATCTCTATGAACTGAGATGTGATGAGAAAGTCGCATCTGAAAAGTCTTGTCTTGACAGAACCCGTCGATGTTATCAACACGACCATCGCCGTATAACCGCCTGTCTGCACAAATCTGACACGCCTGATCACAGCCCTTTCACCTGACGGCGAGGCGGCAATAGCAGCACAGCCCGTGATCCTTGAAAGCACATCAGCAGTGGTCTCAAGCAGATTTTCGGGTGTATTGGCACTCATGTAAAGCGTGTCATTCAAAGCTGTCTTTTCTCTTTGGTCAAGCTCCGATGGCTTCATCAGCTTGTCAAGATATACCCTGTAGCCGAGTTCCGTAGGCACTCTGCCCGAAGATGTGTGAGTTTGTTCCAGAAGTCCGAGAGATGAAAGCTCCGCCATATCATTTCTTACAGTTGCAGACGATACACTGAAATCAAGCAGATCACACAACGCCTTTGATCCGACAGGTTCACCGCTTTTTATATACTCCTCAACAACTGCTTCGAGAATTTTCATTTTTCTCTGAGTCGGTTCCATTAAAGCCACCTCTCTGTATTAGCACTCTCAATGTCTGAGTGCTAATCTATTTATAGAGTACCATTATTCAACACAAATGTCAAGTATTTTTTTACAAAAAAATCGCCTTATACCATATTTTACAAAAAAACAGTTGAAATTATTCTACCCTGCTTTTTGAAATATATGCTATAATATATGTACGGCTTACATAAAAAGTCTGCTGTGCAGTTCTCACCCCCCTTGAACTGTACGGCAGATTTTAATTTGAAAAAGGCTGTACGCTTTTAAATTGAGCGTACAGCCTTTTTTATGAGGGAAATTATTTTTTTCTTGAATACTTGAACTCAAAGTCTGTTTTTACTATAATGTTATTATGATTTTAAAAGAAAGGTATGGTTTTATGAAGATAGTTTTGACGGACGCACAAACGGTCGTAGATAAAATTGTAAGTGCCGATGTGCTGAAAGAATTTGGAGAAGTCACGGAATACGGACTTTTATCTTATGAAGATGTTGCAAAGGCTATTGAAAATGCAGATATAGTCGTGTGCAACAAGACACTTTTGAATGAATACAGTATGCGTTATGCGAAAAAGCTGAAATATATCGGACTTTTTGCAACGGGTTATAATAACATTGATGTTGATTATTGTAATAAAGTGGGAGTAACGGTATGTAATGCGGGTTCATACTCGACAAATGCCGTTGCACAGCATACTTTTGCATTGATCTTGGAGCATTTCAATAAAACAGCCGAATATAACCGATATGTGCATGACGGAAAGTGGAAACGCAGTCCGACTTTTTCACCGTTCGTATATCCTCTCAATGAGCTTTACGGAAAAACTTTCGGTATAGTCGGCATGGGTGCGATAGGTCAGGCGGTTGCAAAAATTGCGGATGCTTTCGGCATGAAAGTAATATTTTACAACAGAAGCCCAAAAAATATCCCTTACGGCACACAAACGACTTTTGAAACCCTGCTTGCCGAAAGTGACATTATTTCCGTGCATTGTCCTTTGAACGCACAATCGGAAAATATGTTCAATGAAGCAAGTTTTGCAAAAATGAAACAGGGAGCATTGTTCGTGAATACCGCAAGGGGCGGAGTTATGTCGGAGCAGGCTCTTTTTAATGCACTTGAAAGCGGTCATTTAGGGGGAGCTTGCATAGATACTTTGAGAGTTGAGCCTATGGAAGAAAACTGTATTTTAATGCAGGCAAAGAATTGCATAATGACACCGCATATTGCATGGGCACCTGTTGAGACTCGTCAGCGACTTATGGGTATAGTTGCCGATAATATCAGGAATTTTCTAAACGGCACTCCTACGAATGTAGTCAACTGATGATTTGTTGAATGTGCGGGAACGGTGCAAGACTTCTTTTTAAAATGCCGTTCATGTATGCGATAGCTGTACCGTAATTTGTCATGGGGACGGCTTGGTCAACCGAACATTTTAATCTATACTTCATTTCACGCTCATTAAGCATACAGCCCCCGCAATGAATGACAAGTTTATACTTTGTCAGATCTTCTTCAAACTCTGTACCGGAAGTCCATTGAAAATCAAGAGTTTTATTTGTATATTTTTGGAGGAGTCGGGGAAGTTTTACAGTACCTATATCATTACATTGACGGTGATGTGTACAGCCCTCCGAAATGAGAACCTTATCACCGTCTTGAAGAGTGTCTATTGCTGTAACGCCTTTTACAAGCGTTTTCAAGTCACTTTTGTAATTTGCCATTAAAATTGAAAAAGATGTCAAAGGAATGTCAACAGGTGTATCTTTGCTGACTTTGCCGAAAACCTGACTGTCGGTTATCACTATAGCAGGCTTTTTTGCAAGTGATGTCAAGGTTTCAGTAAGAGTGGTATCTCTTGTTACAACGGGTATCATCTCATTGTCAAGAAGTTCTCTTATGGTCTGCACCTGCGGTAATATCAATCTTCCTTTGGGAGCAGACTCGTCTATGGGTACCACCAATACTGCTAAATCATTTTTATTCAGAAGATGTGCAACTATTTTTTTATCTTCAATAATGCCGTTTTGCTTTGCGATAAGCTCTTTCAATTCATATATATTTTCGCCCGTCAATGCACTGACACATATCTCATTGTCAGCATTGACGGCTTTCTTATGCAGATCGCATTTATTATATGCTATAATATACGGAACATTCTTATTCTTGAATTTCTCTATCAAGTCATTTTCATATTCTGTCAAGCCTTTTGTGCTGTCTACAACTAAAACCGCTATATCCGTTTTATTGAGAATACGCAAAGTTTTTTGAACTCTCATATTACCGAGTTCACCCTCATCATCAATGCCGGCGGTATCTATCATCATAACAGCCCCCAAAGGCAGTAATTCCATTGCTTTGAAAACGGGATCGGTAGTCGTTCCCAAAATGTCGGAAACTATCGCTATATTTTGATTTGTCACAGCATTGAGCAAACTTGACTTTCCTGAATTTCTCTTTCCGAAAAATGCGATATGCACTCTTTCAGCAGACGGTGTATTATTCAGTGACATAAAAATCTCTCCTTAACAAATCGGAGTGGGGAATGAAATTGATATTCCTCATTCCTCACTCCTCATTTCTCATTTAATTAAAATCTGAAATCCCTTTGACCGTTGGATATGTCGGCAAGGTGTTCTTTCGTTATTTCACGGACTTTCTCTTTCGGGATATTGTTCAATTCTGCCAATATCAGCTTTTCACCTATTTCCTTTGTTTCGGGTGAAGCGTAATCTTCAAGATACTCTTTCAGTGTCATAAGTGCATTCGGGTGACAGCAGTTCTGTATCTGACCTGCTTTACACAAGGCCATGAATCTGTCACCGGTTCTGCCCTCTCTGTAACAAGCTGTGCAGAAACTTGGAATATATCCCAATTCCATCAGCCATTTCACGACTTCATCAAGGGTTCTTGTATCGCTTACATCAAACTGTGCGGAATCTTCATCTTCAGGTATCGGCTCGGCATAACCGCCTACACTCGTCTTTGAACCGCCGCTTATCTGAGATACGCCCAAGTGCAGAACTCTTTCACGGCTCTTTTGACTTTCACGAGTGGAAACTATCATGCCCGTGTAGGGAACGGCTATTCTTATACAAGCAACTATCTTTGCAAAGGTATCATCTGAGATACCGTTATCGAATACATCGGGATCAATGTCATCTGCACGTCTTACTCTCGGAACGCTTATAGTATGAGGACCTACTCCGAAACGTGCTTCAAGGTGTTCGGCGTGCATGAGGATTCCGACAAATTCATATCTGTAGAGTTCCAGACCGAACAGCACTCCACAACCGACATCATCAATACCGGCTTCCATAGCCCTGTCCATAGCCTCTGTATGATAACAGTAATCATGTTTGGGACCTGTCGGGTGAAGTCTTTCATAACTCTCTTTATTGTAAGTTTCCTGAAAGAGAATATATGTGCCGATACCCGCATCCTTGAGTTTCTTGTAATTTTCATGGGTAGTTGCGGCAATATTGACATTTACACGCCTTATAGCACCGTTTTTGTGTTTGATGCTGTAAATGGTCTTGATGCTTTCAAGAATATACTCGATAGGATTGTGAACGGGGTCTTCACCTGCTTCAAGTGCAAGTCTTTTGTGTCCCATATCCTGCAAGGCGATAACTTCTTTTCTTATTTCGTCCTGAGTGAGTTTTTTTCTTGCGATATGCTTGTTTTTGAGGTGATACGGACAGTACAAACAGCCGTTTACACAATAATTCGACAGATACAGCGGTGCAAACATAACTATTCTGTTACCGTAATAATTTTTCTTGATCTGCTCCGCAAGGGCATATATTTCCTGATTTTTTTCCTCGATGTCGCAGTCAAGCAAAACAAGTGCTTCTTTATGTGACAGACCTTTTTCAAGTCTTGCCTTTTCAAGAATCTTGTCGATAAGCTCCACGTTATGCTTGTTTTTCTCGGCATACTCAAGACAGGCTCTTATTTCCTCGTCATTGATAAACTCCTCTGCATGAGGTGATTTCGGATCATATTTCATTAAAAAAACTTCCTTTCAAAAAATATATCAATTATGCATTATGCATTATGAATTGTGAATTGATTTGCAGTCACCACGGGAAGTCACTACATTATAGCCTATTGACTTCATACGACTTTGCAGGCAATTTTTACATTCAGCGGCTTCATCACCTGTACATATTTTGTTGTCATAAAGCAGATATTTCTTTCTCACCGAAACAGGCGATAAATTCGGCATAATGACGTTTGCACCTGCTAAAATGCCCTTTTCACGTCCAAGCGGATGTATCGTGCCGAGAGCAGTTGTTGACGGCAAAAGAACATAGGGTAGAGTAAGCCTTATCAAGCCGAGCATGAATAAAGTCAGTTCAAGAGTGCCGTTAGGCATATCTTTAAAAGGCGTGTCATGCTGGGCTATAAAAGGACCTATCCCGACCATGTGAGGCTGAAAGTCTTTCATAAAAAGCATATCTTCCGCTAAATTTTCCGCCGTCTGATAAGGTGAGCCTACCATGAAACCGCAGCCGACCTGATAACCTATTTCTTTCAAGTCCTGCAAACATCTTTTTCTGTTGAGGGGAGAAAGTTTATAGGGGTGCAATTTTGCATAATGCTCATTGTTTGCAGTTTCATGACGAAGTAAATATCTGTCTGCACCTGCCTTGAAAAATCTTTCATAGCTTTCACGGCTTTTTTCACCTATGGAAAGTGTTACCGCACAATCGGGATAATTTGTTTTTATATCTTTGATAATATCCGTCATTCTGTCGTCAGTGAAATAATTATCTTCACCGCCCTGCAAAACAAATGTTCTGAAGCCGAGAGAATATCCCTCTTTACAGCATTCCAATATATCGTTTTTATCAAGTCTGTATCTGTCGGCATTACGATTTGAACAGCGTATCCCGCAATAATAACAGTCATTTTTGCAGTAATTCGTGAACTCGATAAGACCTCTTACATAAATATCATGTCCGTAATATTTGTGTCTTACTTCACGGGACTTTTCAAAGAGATATTCCGATATATCGGGGGTAAAATTTTTTATCAGATATGTGTATTCATCTTTGGAAAGAGATGTTGTTTCATAAAGTTTGTCAATAAGCTCTCTCATTTTTTGGAACACACCACCTTTGAAGTAATGCCGTCAAGCATACCTATCTTGCCCGACAGCCTGTTTATGACATCCATAGGGGCATCAAGGACTATACTTATGACATTCAGATTTTTTTCTTTATAGGGGATACCCATTCTTCCTATTATATAATTTCCGTAATCGTGAAGAATGTCATTCAGTCTGTCAACGGAATCCACGTTTTCAACGATTATCCCGATAATAGAAACCCTGTTTTCCATATCATTCCCCTTTCAAAGACAAAAAAGCACCCTTCCAATATAAAAGGGTGCAGTTATTTTCTATAAAAACACAGCCTTTCACATCAGAAAATATCTTTTGTGTCAGATTTAAAACACGTTTCATGCCAAGCACGAAGCTAAAACATTTAACCATGCAATTATAACATAATTCAATGAAATTTTCAATACGATTTTGTTTAAAATGATTTCAAACATTTATGTGCAAATTGCTGTATAAAAATATGTAAACAGTGACAATTGACTTTTTGTTATAATTGAATTAGAATTAAAGTGTATATTTTAAAAAATTTTTTTGCAAGACAAGGAGAGAAAAAATGCAGAAAATAATTATAATAGGTGCAGGTCCGGCAGGTCTGACAGCCGCTTATGAACTTATGTCGAGGTCAGAGGACTATGAAGTGACGGTCTTTGAAGAAAGCGATATGTTCGGTGGAATTTCACGCACCGTCAACTATAAAGGAAACAGAATGGACATGGGCGGACACAGATTTTTTTCAAAAGTCCCCGAAGTCAATGAATGGTGGGAAAAAATGCTTCCGTCTCAGGGTGCTTTACCCTATGATGATGTTGTTTTAAAGAGAGGATCCGCCATTAAAGAGGGTGGTCCCGATCCCGAAAAAACAGATCGTGTCATGCTTAAAAGACACCGTTTATCAAGAATTTTTTTCAACAACAAATTCTTTGACTATCCCATCTCAATGAAATTTGAAACGATAAAAAACATGGGTTTCGGTACAACGGTAGTTGCAGGCTGCAGTTATATGAAAAGTGCAATGTTCAAGAAAAAGGAAAATTCTCTTGAAGATTTCTATATCAACCGCTTCGGAAAGAAATTATATTCCATGTTTTTTGAGAACTACACAGAAAATCTCTGGGGCAGACATCCGAGTGAAATTTCTCCCGAATGGGGGGCACAGAGAGTTAAAGGCTTGTCCATAAAAGCCATTCTCAAGGATATGTTCGGAAAGGCTTTCCACAAGAAAAACCGTAAAGTTGAAACCTCTTTGATAGAGGAATTTTCCTATCCGAAGCTTGGACCCGGTCAACTTTGGGAAATAACCGCAAGTGAATTTGAAAAACTGGGCGGTAAGATAATAAAAAATGCCAAAGTCACAAAGATACTTAAAGACAGTGACAATAAATTGACGGGTATTATTTATGTCAAAGACGGAAAAGAGATAACTTTTAACGGAGATCATATTATTTCGTCAATGCCCGTAAAAGATCTTGTAGAGGGAATGAATGATGTACCCGAAAAATTCCTTGATATTGCAAAAGGCTTGCCTTACAGGGATTACATGACGGTAGGTGTGCTTGTTCCGCATCTTAATCTCAAAAATGAAACCAAAATAAAAACTATAAGTAATATCGTTCCTGACGATTGGGTATATGTTCACGACAGAAATGTAAAAATGGGACGTTTTCAGGTTTATAATAACTGGTCGCCTTATCTTGTCAAGGATATTGAACACACCGTATGGATAGGTTTGGAATATTTCTGTAATGAGGGTGATGAACTCTGGTCAATGACAGATGACGATTTCGGCAAAATGGGCATAAAAGAAATGGTGACAATGAAACTTATTGACAGTGAAAGTGAAGTTCTTGATTACCACGTTGAGAGGGTGAAAAAGGCATACCCTGCCTATTTCGATACATACGAACATATGGATGATCTGAGGGACTATCTCAATACCATTCCAAATTTGTATTGTGTCGGCAGAAACGGTCAGCACCGTTACAATAACATAGATCATTCCATGTGTACGGCTTTTGAAACGGTAAATAATATTCTTAACGGAGTTGCTTCAAAGGACAATATCTGGAATGTCAACACCGAAAAAGAATATCACGAAAGTAAATAAAGGAGGTTTTCAGATGGCTGAAACAGGATTTTCCGCAAGGCTTGCGAAATTCAGGGACAATATGCTTTACGGCGGAAAAAATGATGATAAAAAAGAGCCTGAGCATAAAAGTAAAAAAGAACCGTTGTATATATCGCTTTTTAGGCTGATATATCAGCATCCTATCATTTCGGCAGCCCTGCTGTGTTTTTTCTGCATATCTCTCACAACGGGCAATAACTTGGGAGACGGCGTGACATATATCTCTCTGATCTTGCCGTCAGCGGGGATAATAGCATTAGGTATATGTGCAGGTTTTTATAATATGCGTCAGGATCCCGATGACGTGAAAAATAAGATCATCTCTTTCGGGATAATGGGTGCAGGTGTTGTGGCGGTAACTATACTTTACGCATCTGTTTATATCAAAAAAGAATATGCCTATAATTTCCTTAATGTAGGTTTGGGTATCATAACTGCTGTGTTCATTTATTTGGGCATAAAGAACAAACTGACAACAAGAAATTTGATCCTTCTTATAATGGCAGCGGGATTTCTGATAAGACTGTGTTATGTGATGTCGGTGCCGATGGTCACTATGCAGCATGATGTGGCAAAGATCAGTGCCGGAAACGGACACATCGGTTATGTAGAGTATCTCTTCAAAAATAAAGCCCTGCCTGATTTTGATGTCAGAACTGTATATCAGTTTTATCATCCGCCCCTTCATCACATCATAGCTGCTGTGTGGGTCGGCATACAGATGTTAATGAAGATAGAGTATGGACACGCTTTTGAAAATATACAGCTTTTAACGCTGTTTTACTCAACTCTCTGTATGATACTCTCTTATAAGATATTCCGTCAACTCAAATTGAAGGGAATAGCACTTGTTGCGGCAACGGCAGTTGTAGCACTTTGCCCGACATTCTACATAATGGCAGGAAGTATAAACAACGATATTCTTTCAATAACATTCATGCTTGGTGCGGTACTGAATACTATTTACTGGTATAAACACCGCAAAATGAAGCGTATCGTATACATAGCTCTCTGTATAGGCTTGGGTATGATGACAAAGCTGTCTGCATGGATGGTCGCCCCCCCCGTTGCATTCATATTCATTTATGCATTTATCAAAAATATGCTTGACAAAGACAACAGGGACGTTAAAAAATATATCACGCAGTTTGCTGTATTTTTGGCAATATGTGCACCTCTCGGTTTGTGGTGGTCTTTCAGGAATTACATAAGTCATGGTGTACCTTTCGGATATGTGATTGAACTCTCCAACACCTCCAAACAGTATGTAGGTGATATTCCTGTATGGCAGAGACTTTTTGATTTCAGTCTGTATCAGTTCAATGACGTTTCAGACCAGGTCACCATCTATGGAGCACCCTATAATGAATTCAATCCCATAGTGGGCTTGTTCAAGACATCTATGTTTGACGAGGGTGTTGCCGTGAGGAATTTCCCGAATATCAGCGGTTTCAATAATATGCTTTTCTGGTCAGCGGTTGTGCTTGGTATCGTGGGATTCGTGGCAATGATATTTGCGTTCTGCAAAAAAAGTAAACAGCTTGATATGCCTATGAAGGTGTTTACGGGTATTCTGTATGGTGTTATATTCATATCATACTATATTTTCTGTATAAAGTTTGCACACGTTTGTACACAGAATATCAGATATGCCGTACCGCTGATAGTTTTAGGTGCATATTTCATAGGCTGGGCTGTACAGAACCTTATGCGTGATAATGCAAAGGTCTGGCAGCGTGTCTGCGGTTCGCTGATATGCGGAGCGGTGACATTCTATGTGATATGCGGCGGACTTGTATATGACATAGTCGTATTTGATATGACGAGGTGACGGCATGAAAATAACTGTACTTACGGAAAATACCTCTGTCAATGAAAATATCCGCTGTGAGCATGGCTTGTCGCTGTACATACAGACGGACAAATATAATATTCTCTTTGACATGGGACAGACAAACCTGTTTGAAGAAAATGCAGGGAAACTCGATTCAGACTTGTCTGCAACAGATATTGCAGTCCTGTCACACGGTCACTACGATCATGGGGGAGGACTTGCAAGATTTCTGGAGATAAACTCAAAGGCAAAGGTCTATCTGAACAAGTACGCTTTTGAACCGCACTTCAATAGAGAAAAATATATCGGTCTTGATACCTCTTTGCATGACAGTGACAGACTTGTTTTCACGGACGGCTGTTTTGAGATCGCAGAAGGTCTGACACTGTACTCATGCAATGACAGAAAAAAGCCGTATGATTTGGGCAGCTTCGGTCTGGACATGGTTCAGGACGGGAAACGCCTGCCCGATGATTTCAGGCATGAACACTATCTGCTCATTGAGGAGAACGGCAGGAAGATTCTGATAAGCGGCTGTTCACACAAGGGTATAATAAATATAGCTGATTGGTTCAAGCCCGATGTGCTGATAGGCGGATTTCATTTTTCAAAACTTCCTCTTGACGATACTCTGAAAGGCTATGCAAAAATACTTGACGGGTATGATACGGATTTTTATACCTGTCACTGTACAGGTGTACAACAATATGAATTTATGAAAAAGTACATGAAACGTCTGCAATATATTTCGTCAGGCTGTATGATCGAAATTTAAAAAAAACTGCTGCATGAAAGCAGCGGTTTTTTTGTGCATTGGAAATTGACAAAATCATTTATTTGTGCTATTGTTTTACTATTACGATTTTGGGGGAAAGTAAAGTGTTTTTCAGGAAAAAGGAAAATCTCAGCGGAGTAGAGTATATTGTTGCAGGGCTTGGAAATCCCGACAGGAAGTATGAAAATACAAGGCATAATGCAGGGTTTATCACAATAGATACACTTGCTGATAAGCTTGATATACGTCTTGACAGGATAAAATACAAGTCGCTTTGCAATACGACTGTCATTGCAGATAAAAAGGTGCTTTTGATGAAGCCGTCAACTTACATGAATTTAAGCGGTCAGGCGATAGTGGAGGCTATGAATTTTTTTAAAGTGCCGCCCGAAAAGGTAATAGTTATATTTGACGATATATCGCTTGATGTGGGAAAAATGCGTATAAGGCGTAAAGGCAGTGACGGCGGTCACAACGGCATGAAAAATATCATCTATCTTTCGGGAAGTGACCAATTTCCGAGAATAAAAATAGGTGTCGGTCACAAGCCCGAACAGTGGGACTTGGCAGACTGGGTGCTGTCGAATTTCACTCAGAACGAAAAAAAACTTCTTGACGAAACGGCAAACAATGCCTGTGATGCGGTCGAAAAGATAATTGCAGGCAGTATTGACAAGGCTATGAATTTGTACAATTCTTGACAGAGGTAGTTTATGAGATTTTTGGATAATGTTTTCAGAGAAACAGATGAATATAAAGTTCTTGAAAATGCCGTGAGAAAAGGCAGATTTCCATGTATGGCAACAGGTCTTTCAGCGGTGCATAAGGCACATCTTGTACATACAATGCTTGTTGGAAGTGACCAAAATGCACTTATCCTTGCGGCTGACGAGGCGGAGGCTCAGAAATTGTGTTCGGACTTGAAGTATATGGGAACAAGTGCAGTTTTCTATCCGTCAAGGGATTTTACATTCCGTGAGATAGAGGGCGTTTCAAGGGAGTTTGAACATCAGAGGATAGGGGCTTTATACGGATTTATGACAGGGCAGTATAAAGTGATAGTGGCGTGTTCGGACGGTGCATTGCAGTACACGATACCGAAAGATGTGCTTGAAAAGTCGTCGGTGAAAGTGAAGTCGGGTACGGAAGTATCACCCGAAAGAATGACAGCGGCACTTCTTTCGGCAGGTTATGTGAGAGTTGAACAGGTGGACGGCACGGGACAGTTTGCCGTAAGGGGCGGAATACTTGATTTTTTCATGCCGTCTGCAAGTCAGCCTTGCCGAGTGGAGTTCTGGGGAGATGAGATAGACACAGTTTCAGCTTTTGACATAGACACTCAAAGACGTACCGAACAGCTTTCGGAATTTGTGATAACGCCGTCAACGGAGATAATATTTGACAATGCCGCCGATTTGGCTGACAAGATAGACAAAAAGGCAAACTCCCTCAGAGGAAAAGCGGCAGTTTCTGCAAAGACCGTTTTGCATGGTGAAGCGGAAAGTTTGAGGAACGGATGCAGACTTGCAGGCATAGATAAGTTTTATTCCATTGTATATGATAAAGCGGAATGTCTGTTTGACTATCTTGCGAAAGATACGTTTGTATTCGTGTCGGAAATGCCGAAACTCAAAGAGAGAATGAAAGCTGTAACATGGCAGTGGAACGAGGATATAAAGGATTATTTCGGTGACGGCGTTCTGTGCAAGGGACTGGATAAATTTACAGGTGACTGGACGGATATGCTGTCGGAGCTTTCAAGGAGAAAAACTCTCTTTATAGACAACTATGCAAGAGGAACATGTGAACTGCCTTTAAAGGAGTTGGTCAACTTCAATATCAAGCAGACATCTGCATGGAGCGGTTCGCTGAAGATACTCTGTGAAGATATAGATGCCATGAAGCCGGAAGGCAAAAAGATCGTCATACTTGCGGGTACGGAGAAGTTTGCGGAAAATATTTGCAGAGATATGCGTGACAGGGGTTACAGTGTCGGAGTTCTCAGGGAAAACGATACGATCGCAGGTGACGGCATTTATATCGCAGGCGGTAATCTGTCATCAGGCTTTGAGTATCCGTCAGCTAACTTTGTGCTTATCACTCATTCACAAGTGAGTGTGTCTTCAAAGAAAAAGAAAAGTTCTGCTTCAAGGGGAAAAGCTGTATTCAGTCTGTCAGAACTGTCGATAGGTGATTATGTCGTGCATACGGTGCACGGTGTGGGCAAGTTTGAGGGAGTTCAGAAAAGGGAGTATGAAAATGTCGTCAAGGACTATATAACTATACGATATGCAGGCGGAGATATGCTGTATGTGCCTGTGACACAGCTTGACTTGGTATCAAAGTATATAGGACCGAGGGAAGAAGCTGATGTAAAATTAAGCAGGCTTGGCGGTACGGAGTGGCAAAAAGCCAAAAGCCGTGTGAGAAAGGCTGTCAAGGATATTGCAGATGAGCTTATAAGACTGTATGCGGAGAGAATGAAAGCAAAGGGATATGCATTCAGTGAGGATCATGAATGGCAGAGGGATTTTGAGTGCAAGTTTGAATATGAGGATACAGAAGATCAGAAAAGGGCAACTGCTGAGATAAAGCATGATATGGAAAGTCTTGCACCGATGGACAGGCTTTTGTGCGGAGATGTCGGCTTCGGCAAAACGGAAGTTGCATTCAGAGCAGCTTTCAAGTGTGTGGCGGATTCAAAACAGTGTTTGCTGCTTGTACCCACGACCATTCTTGCATGGCAGCACTATCAGACCGCTTTGAGAAGATTTGAGGGCTTCCCTGTGAACATAGAGTTACTTTCGAGATTCCGCACACCCTCACAGCAAAGTAAAATTATAAGCAAGCTGAAAAGCGGTGAGATAGATTTTATCATAGGTACTCACAGGCTTATTTCAAAAGATGTGGAATTTCGTGATCTGGGACTTGTGATAATAGACGAGGAACAGCGTTTCGGTGTTGCACAGAAGGAAAAATTCAAGAAGATGTGTAAAAACGTAGATGTTTTGACACTCTCGGCAACGCCCATTCCGAGAACTTTGAATATGTCTATGTCAGGTATCAGGGATATGTCAACCCTTGAAGAAGCCCCGCAGGACAGGCATCCTATACAGACATATGTGCTTGAATATGATGAAAACGTCATAAATGAGGCAATAAGGCGTGAGTTGAAACGTGGTGGACAGGTGTTTTATTTATACAACTCCGTTGAGGGAATAGAGCTGAAAGCACAAAAAATCGCTGAGGACATACCCGAAGCAAAAGTTGCATACGGTCACGGCAAAATGACGGAAAGTCAGTTGTCGGAAGTTTGGCGGAAAATGCTGGAACAGGAAGTAAACGTGCTTGTAAGCACTACCATCATTGAAACAGGTGTTGACATACCCAATGCCAATACGCTTATTATTGAAAATGCCGACAGAATGGGGCTTTCACAGCTGCATCAGATAAGGGGACGTGTGGGACGTTCATCAAGACGTGCTTATGCATACCTCACTTTCAGACCGGATAAAATGTTAAGTGAGATCTCACAGAAACGTCTTGATGCCATAAAGGAATTTACGGAGTTCGGTTCGGGCTTTAAAATAGCCATGCGTGACTTGGAGCTGAGGGGTGCAGGCAACATCTTGGGTGCAAAACAGCATGGACATATGGCAGATGTCGGTTATGATATGTATATGAAACTGCTCAATCAAGCTGTCAGTGAGGCTAAAGGCGAAGCGGCTGAGGACTTGGAAACGGAGTGTCTGCTTGATGTGCAGATAGAGGCTTATATACCCGAAGACTATATATCCAATCTGAACAGACGGCTTGAGATATACAGAAAAATTGCGGATATAAGAAATGAAGATGATGCAAGTGATGTGATAGATGAGTTGGCAGACCGTTTCGGAGATGTACCGAAGTCTGTTAACGGTCTTGTCAATGTTGCAGTCCTGAGAAGCAAGGCAAAGAAAATGGGAATATATGAGATACGTCAGCAGAACGATCACCTTAACATATATGTCCGTCAGCTCAAATCAAAGTATGTAGGCGATATTCTCTCTAAACTCAATGGCAGGGCTGTTCTTCGTGCAGGGGGTAAACCTTGTATATCCGTTGCCGTCAGGAAATGCGACACAATATACAGTCTGTTTAACGAAATTTTCGGGATGAATTTCGGAAAATAAAAAATTTTTTAAAAAAATTATGGACTTTACAAAAGATTTGTTATATAATATCTGTTGTATGCAAATTATTTCTGAAAGGAAGAAAAAATTTATGAAAAATATAGGCAAAAAAATCTCTGCACTGGCACTTACGGCAGTTTTGACCTGTTCTCTCGCAAGCTGTACGCTCGGTCCGGGCAAGTGGAGCTACAAAACCGATATATCCGAGATTTCTGCGGGAAGTTGGATATACAACACTTACCAGAGCTACAATGAGGCTGTCAGCAAGATAACAGAAGCTAACAAGGATAATGAAGATTTCGATGCTCAGCTCATTGATATGTCAAAGGAAAAGATCGATGATAAAAATGCTGTGGATTGGATATTCGATGAGGCTAAGGATAAATGTATATCTCTTCTTACAGCCGAGAAACTCGTAAAAGACAAGGGGATCGTCATTGACGATGAGCAGATCAAGACAACTGCCGATATGTATATACAGTATTACTATAAAGGCAGTGATGATTCATTGGCATTCTATGAAAAACTAGGTGTTTCTGCCGACAGCTTCGGTGAGTGCGTGACAAGATACAATTATCTGTATCAGGAACTGTTTAAAAAAATTTACGGCAAAGACGGTGAAAAAGAAGTTTCCGATGCCGATGTACAGAAATATTATGCCGATAGCTATATCTCATATTATTATATAGCCTGTTCACTTAAAACAACTGATGAAGACGGAAATTCCGTCGATGTTGACGGCGAAACCCAAGAAAAAAATAAAACTGCTTTCAATAAGTACCGCAACATGATAAACAACGACAAGAAAACTACTGCCGATATTGAAGAACAGTATAAAACAGATTTCAGTGCGGAGAGCGTTCCGAGCAGCAGCAATAAAATTCTTAAAACCGATTTTGATGAGTCAAGCCTGAGCGATGAACTCAAAAAGGCTATCAAAGAAAATAAGCCCGGTCAGGCTTCTGTTACCACACTTGATGATACCCTTTACTTTATCTACACAGACAATATGAGCGAACTTGCAAAGAAGATAAAGTATTCTGAAGATGCCGCTGAAGGTGAAACGGATAATATCGATAAGTCCAATATCGTCTACAGCATGAAAAAAGATGAATTTGACGAGTATCTTGAGGGTGAAAAGAAGGCTCTCAAATATGAAACAAATGATGCCTGCATCTCCGCTTACACAGTTGACAGAGCGATAAAAATAGCAAAACAAGGCTGATAAAAAAACTGTCTGACATTACTTCCATGTCAGACAGCTTTTTCTTTACAAAAAGATTTACAAATATGCTTTGTATATGATATAATAAAAAACGAATAAATTAAAGCAGGTGAATGATTTGGATAAAAGCAGAATAAGGAATTTTAGCATAATTGCACATATCGATCACGGTAAATCTACCCTTGCCGACAGGATACTTGAACAAACTAAGTCAGTCGCTGTCAGGGACATGGAAGACCAACTCCTTGATAACATGGACTTGGAACGTGAAAGAGGTATTACCATAAAAGCCCATGCCGTCACTCTTGTCTACAATGCGGATGACGGTGAGGAATATATCTTCAATCTCATAGATACCCCCGGTCATGTTGACTTTAACTATGAAGTGTCACGTTCACTGGCGGCTTGTGAAGGTGCAGTGCTTGTCGTGGATGCATCTCAGGGAATTGAAGCCCAGACTCTTGCCAACACTTATCTTGCATTGGACGCAGGACTTGAGATCGTGCCTGTTATCAATAAAATAGATCTGCCGAGTGCCGATCCCGACAGAGTCAAAAAAGAAATAGAAGATGTCATAGGTTTGCCTGCTGAAGATGCTCCATGCATTTCCGCAAAAGTCGGTATCAATATCCATGATGTCATGGAACAGATAGTTCAGCTTATCCCTTCCCCCGAAGGTGACGACAACAAACCTTTACAGGCACTTATATTTGACTCTTACTATGACAGCTACAAAGGCGTTATAATATATGTCCGTGTAAAAGAGGGAAGTCTGAAGGTCGGTGATACTATAAAACTCATGGCAACAGGTTCGGAATTTAACGTAGTGGAATGCGGATTTATGCGTGCAACGAGCCTTGAACCGACAAATGCCCTTTATGCCGGTGAAGTCGGTTATATAGCAGCATCTATAAAAACCGTCAGTGATGCAAGAGTAGGTGATACCGTTACTCTTGCCGACAGACCTGCAAGTGAGCCTTTACCGGGCTATCGTGCCGTACAGCCTATGGTGTTCTGCGGAATATATCCCGCCGACGGTGCGAAATATCCCGACTTGCGTGAAGCTCTCGAAAAACTTGAACTTAATGATGCTGCACTTTCATTTGAGCCTGAAACGTCTGTTGCATTGGGATTCGGATTCAGATGCGGATTTTTGGGACTTCTCCACATGGAGATAATTCAGGAACGTCTTGAAAGAGAGTATAGCCTTGATCTCATCACGACTGCACCGAGCGTTATTTTCCGCATTACAAAGAGTGATGGAACTGTTGAATACATAGATAACCCGACAAACTATCCCGATCCCTCACAGATCGTAAAAGCCGAAGAACCCGTTACAGAGGCACATATCTATTCACCGTCGGAATACGTCGGAAATATTATGGAACTCTGTCAGGACAGGCGTGGCGTATTCAAAGACATGAAATATATAGACTCCGACAGGGTGGACATACACTATATCCTGCCTTTAGCAGAAATAGTCTATGACTTTTTCGACACTCTCAAATCCCGTACAAGAGGTTATGCTTCATTTGACTATGAAGTGGCAGGCTATGAAGAATCGAAACTTGTCAAACTTGACATCATGCTGAACGGTGAAGTTGTGGATGCACTTTCATTCATAATTCATGCGGATAAAGCATACAGCCGTGCAAGGAAGATGGCAGAGAAACTTAAAGAGAAAATTCCCAGACAGCTTTTTGAAGTGCCGATACAGGCTTGCATAGGCGGAAAGATAATTGCCCGTGAAACCGTAAAGGCTATGAGAAAAGACGTTTTGGCGAAGTGTTACGGCGGTGACATTACCCGTAAGAAGAAATTGCTTGAAAAGCAGAAAGAGGGTAAAAAGCGTATGCGACAGTTGGGAACTGTCGAAGTACCGCAAGAGGCATTCATGGCTGTCCTCAAACTCGACACAGACTAAATCAATGTACAATGTACAATGTGCAATGTGCAATGTGCAATGTACAATGTGCAATTAGACTTGTGGTTAATAAAATTTTTGATATGCAGGTGATAATATACTATGAAAAAGACGGTTTTGCTTTTTAACTTTGATGAAAACAGACTTCCGCTTGTAAAGAGGGCGGTCATGCCTTTGAAAACGGGAATTAAAGTTGTAGATAAAAAGGACTTCAATCAAGTATTGGGGTATCTTGCAGGCATACAGGGATTTCAAGCGATAGATGGTGAAGCGACTGCAACATTTGAAGATGAAATGCTTATCATGGCAGGCTTTACGAGAAATGACATTGATGAACTTCTGCGTTCACTGAGAAAACACAATATCAGAGTTGACCTGAAAGCCATTATGACACCGACAAATTCACTTTGGAACTGCTTACAGATACATGATGCTGTAAAAGCCGATCATGAGGAAATGCACAAAAACAATTGATAATTTATTGAAACGGGGGAACAGAGCTTGGCTGATATTTACGGCATTCTGAAAAGTTATTACGGTTACACGTCTTTTCGCAAAGGTCAGGAAGATGTCATAAACTCCCTTCTTTCAGGCAGGGATACACTTGCCGTCATGCCGACAGGGGCAGGCAAATCCCTTTGTTACCAGATACCCGCACTCTGCATGGAGGGCGTTACACTTGTTATATCGCCGTTAATATCTCTTATGCAGGATCAAGTGAGAAATCTTATTGCTATGGGTATTCGTGGAGCATATCTCAACAGTTCATTAACACCTCGTCAAATGGAGAAAGCAATTGCCAATGCAAAACAGGGAATGTATAAAATTATATACGTTGCACCCGAAAGGCTTGAAATGCCGAGTTTTATAGATTTTGCGTGCAGTCAGAATATACCGTTTGTTGCCGTTGATGAAGCACATTGTATATCTCAATGGGGACATGACTTCCGACCGAGTTATATGCAGATAGCCGACTTTATCGCCAAATTGCCGAAACGTCCTGTTTTGGCGGCGTTCACCGCAACGGCTACTCAAATGGTAAGATCAGATATTATCAAAAATCTGCGTTTAAGAGAGCCGTATTCCATAGGACTTGGATTTGACAGGGAAAACCTGTATTTCGGCGTGTACAGTCCGATCGACAAAACAAAGTTTGTCGTGGATTATGTCAAGTCGCATGAAAATAAATCGGGGATAATATATTGCCTGACAAGGCGGTATGTAGATGAATTAGCGGAGAAATTGCAGGATAACGGTATATCTGCATTGCCGTATCATGCAGGATTGGAAGATTCCGAAAGGTCTTTCAATCAGAATGAATTTATCTATGACAAGGCAAAAGTCATTGTCGCCACGAATGCTTTCGGTATGGGTATAGATAAACCCGATGTCAGATATGTCATTCATTACAATATGCCTGCAAATATAGAGGATTATTATCAACAGGCAGGTCGTGCGGGGCGTGACGGTGAACCGTCCGACTGCATACTGCTGTACAGCGGCAAAGATGTGCGTATCAATGAGTATCTCATCAATAAGAGTGAGGAAAATGAATTGCTTGATCCCGTTGATGTGCAGAAACATATCGCCATCAAATTGGAAAAGCTGAAGCTGATGACATTCTACTCAACATCAAAAACGACTTGTTTAAGAAAGAGGATATTGAATTACTTTGGGGAGGCATATATACCTCCGTGTGACCATTGCAGTTACTGTGTAAAACTCAGTGAAGAGCAGATAAAGAAAGTGAAAGTGCCTGTTTTGGATAAGGAACTGTTGACGGTACTTGAAGAGGCACGTTCAAATTTGGCAAAGAGGTGGGGAATACCTGCCTATTCGGTAGTGAACGACAGGACTCTCAGGGAAATGGCAATGTACCGTCCGAAAACTGAAGCTGATTTACTGAAAATATACGGTATCGGTCAGGTGAAATCACAGCGTTACGGAAAGACCTTTATCAATGCGATAGAAAAATATGAAAGTAAGTAATATTGAGAGGTGTTTGTTATGGAGATAGTTATTGAATTGTTGGGGGAAATATTCGGCGATCTTGCAGAGTGGGGTGTAAGTTCAAAAGCTCCGAAATTGCTGAGATATACTCTCAGAACATTATATGTGATTTTTGCGGCTTTACTGACATATTTTATGATATTATGGGGAATTTCATGTCTTAATGAAAATGATGTGATATGGGGTTGTGTCTGCATAGGAGCAGGTGTATTGATAGTTTTGGCATTGGTCATAGTTATATTTGCAGTAGTGAAGAAAAATAAAAAAACGGAAAGCGGTGCTTTTCATGAATGACGAGATAAAAAACAGGCTTGTTGAAATGGCTGACGAAAATTACAGGGATTGGCTTATCAATCCGCATAAACCGCTTGAAAATACTTTAATAATCGGAAAGTATCATACAAATATAAATAATATTTATGATGAAATGAATGTTTACTGTTGAGAGGTGTTTGTGATGGAGAGTTTTACTGAATTGTTGGATGAGATTTTCGGCAATTTTGCAAAGTTGGGCGTAAGTTCAAAAGTTCTAAAATGGTTGAGATATACTATTAGAACATTAGGTGTGATTTTTGCCGTTGTACTGATATACTTTAAGATTTCATCGGGAATATCCTGTCTGAATGAAAATGATGTTGCAGGGGGCATTAGCCGCATAGTGAAAGGTGCATTGATAGTTTGGGCATTGGCTATAATTATATTTTCCGTAGTGAATAAAAATAAAAAATAGGAAAGCGGTGTTTTGCGTGAATGACGAGATAAAAAGCAGACTCATTGAAATGGCTGATGAAAAATACAGGGAGTTTCATTCAAAGTTATTGCCCGATACTGATAATATACTTGGTATAAGATCGCCGTTACTCAGGAATTATGCAAGGAAATTGGCAAAAGAGCCCGATGTGCTTGAAAGTGAAAATGACTTTTACTATGAAGAGATCATTTTGCGTGGCATGATAATCGGCTATATGAAAACAGATGTTGAAACACGGCTGAAATATATCCGTGAATTTATTCCAAAAATAGATAACTGGGCTGTATGTGACAGCTTTTGCAGCACACTCAAATTTGCAAATAAAAATCACTCCCGTGTATGGGAGTTTCTACAGCTCTATGTAAATTCGGAGAATGAGTTTGAACAGCGATTTTGTGCGGTCATGCTGTTGATGTACTTTGTGAACAGCGATTATGCGGATGACACTCTTGAGCTTCTCGGCAGGATCAATACGGATAAATATTATTCATCGATGGCGGTCTCATGGGCTTTAGCGGAATGTTTCATAAAATTTCCGGAAAAAACAGAGCCTTTTCTTTACGGGAATGTCTTTGACGGGCAGACTTTAAAAAGAACTGTCAGAAAAATATGTGATTCATACAGAGTTGATAAAATGTTGAAAACAAAATTAAAAAAGGAAGTGATCGATCGTGTATGTTCTTGAAACAAATGATCTTACAAAAATATATTCTCATACAAAAGTTGTTGACGGGGTATCGCTGAAAGTTGAACAAGGCGATATTTACGGATTTGTCGGAAAAAACGGGGCAGGCAAGACGACTTTTATCAGAATGGTACTCGGTCTTACAAGAGTGTCCGACGGCAGTTTTAAACTTTTCGATGGGGAAAACTTAAAGACTGCCCAAAAGCGTGTCGGCAGTCTGGTGGAGAGTCCGGCTATTTTCAGAAACATGACCGCACAGCAAAATCTTGATATTTATTGTACTATGCTCGGTTCGGACAAGAAAACCATACCTGAGATACTTGAAACGGTCGGTCTGCATGACACGGGAAGAAAAAAAGCAGGTGATTTTTCTCTTGGTATGAAACAGCGTCTTGGGATAGCATTGGCATTAGCCGGTGATCCCGATTTTCTCATGCTTGATGAACCTATCAACGGACTTGATCCAACAGGTATCGTGGATATAAGAGAGCTTCTTCTGAAGCTGAAAGAACGGGGAAAAACTATTTTCATATCAAGCCATATTTTAGGAGAACTTGAAAAGATAGCCACAAGATACGGTATCATATCTTCGGGAAAACTCGTTGAAGAAATAAGTGCAGATGAATTGGCGGAAAAATGCGGTGCAAGAACGGCTATTAAAGTTGATGATGCCGTGAAAGCATCGGCTGTCATACTGAAATTCCTCAACGGCAGTACGGACGGCATAGAGTGTGAGAAAAATAATATTTTTATAAAAGGCAAGATCACAAATATCGGTGAACTTACAAATGCCCTTTTCAAAGAGGGGATAGTTGTATCGGGCATTACGACTGATGAAAACTCCGCAGAGAGATATTTCATAAAGAGAATGGAGGGGTAATATGGGAAAACTTATCAAATCGGACTTGAAAAAGCTGATGAAATGCCGTACATTGTGGGTATGTTCGGTGGTAGCGTTCCTTGTGGGTATGTTGATGACATATCTTTATGACATGGCGTGGAACAATATGTCGAACACTGAAAACTATCAGACAGTGTTTTATTTCATGCGTACAATGGGCATGGACAGCGATATGACCAAACAGGTACTTTCACAGTTCCCGTCACAGGTATTTTGGCAGTATATAAATACACTTTTTTCCGACGGAAATATCGTTATATTTGCGGCGATAGTCATAAGTGTTTATATAGGCTCGGAATACAATGAAGGCACTTTCAAAAACAC
>CADCCP010000009.1 GCA_902800005.1 uncultured Ruminococcus sp.
GGGACAAACGTCCCCTGCACCCCGTAATTTTTGGAAAGGAAGTTTATATTATGAAGATTTCGGCAATGTTAGGTCAGCGTTTCAAGGAAACGCCGGCTGAATGTAAAATAGACAGTCATATATTTATGATACGTGGCGGTTACATGAAAAGAGTTGGTGAAGGTATATATTCACTTTTACCGCCGGGATTGAGAATTGTTAAGAAAATAGAAAATATCATTCGTGAAGAAATGAATAAAATTGACGGTCAGGAAGTGTTGATGCCTGTTGCTGTTCCTGCAACTTTGTGGAAAGAGTCGGGCAGATTTGAAAGTGTCGGTTCCGAACTTCTGAGATTCAAGGACAGAGGCGGTGTTGACATGGTTCTCAGCATGACTCATGAAGAAGCTGTTGTACATCTTGCAAGGCATACAGCGGAATCTTATATGAACTATCCTTTCATGGTCTATCAGATACAGACAAAATTCCGTGATGAACCCCGTTCAAGAGGCGGTCTTATCAGAGTAAGAGAGTTTACCATGAAAGATGCATATTCATTCCATACGTCACAGGAAGACCTTGAACAGTATTATAAAAGATGTCATAAAGCGTATGAAAGGATATTTGCCCGTGCAGGTGTACCTGAAGTTATATCGGTGCAGTCCGACAGCGGTATGATGGGCGGTAAGATCGCACATGAATTTATGCTTATCACCGATATTGGTGAGGACAGACTTGTTGTATGTGATGAATGTGATTTCCGTTCCAACATGGAAGTAGCAGAGTGCATAGTTGAAAATACACCGTCTCAAATGAAAGAATTGGAATGTGTTGAAACACCTCATTGCAAGACGATAGAGGACTTGTGTAAATTCCTTGACATAAAGCCCGAACAGACTTGTAAAGCAGTTATGTTCTTAAAGAAAAATTCTCTTGAACCTGTCGTTGTATTTGTCAGGGGTGATCTGGAAGTCAATGAAACGAAAGTGCAGAATTATCTGCATGAAGAAGTAATTCCCGATGACAACAGTACCGAAACAGGCATTTGCTATGGATTTGTCGGTGCATTGGGATTGACTTTCAAGAAAAACGGTACAGTATTGTTTGATAATTCTCTTAAAGGCATGAACAACATGGTATGCGGTGCAAATAAAGAAAATTATCACTATATCAATGTAAATCTCGAAAGGGATTTGGATAAGCCCGTTGAATACAATGATTTTGCAAAGGCATATCAGGGCGGTATATGTCCGTGTTGTAAGAAAAAGACAATAAGTCTTTGCAGAGGTATTGAGGTCGGAAATATATTCCAGTTGGGTACAAAGTATACACAGGCAATGGAAATGCAGTATATAGATAAAGACGGCAAACCTCAGTATCCTATCATGGGCTGTTACGGAATAGGTGTCGGCAGACTTGCAGCTTCCGTATGCGAAGCAAAGCATGACAGCAACGGACCTGTCTGGCCTATGTCGATAGCACCTTGGCAGGTACATTTGTGTGCAATACGTCCCGACAATGAGGAAGTCGCAAAAGCTGCAAACGGTCTTTACAATACTTTGCAGGATATGGGTATTGAAGTTATCTTTGATGACAGAAAAGTCAGTGCAGGAGTTATGTTCGCAGATGCCGATCTTTTGGGAGTTCCTGTAAGAGTCGTTATCAGCCCCAAAACACTTGGTCGTGGAGTAGTGGAAGTGTCGTTCCGTGACAAGTCCTTCAAGGGTGACATAAACCTTGAAAATGCGGCTGACGAGATAAAGAAAATAGTCAAAGAGCAGCTTGCAAAGTTTGATATTTAAAGTTTTCCCACGTCAAAAAAGCCCGTCCGTCTTGTACGGACAGGCTTTTTTTAGTTTTTCCAAAATTCATGTACAGAATTTATGACTTCTTCGGGAGTGATGTTGAGTTCATCATCTGCATTGGTTATGAAGATCTCTGCACAAAATACGGCATTCGGATTTTCAATGCTGAGGGAAATAAGATTTGTTTTGTCGAGATTTTCAAATTCCTCTTTTGTATAGCGGGATATTTCAAGGAGCTTGTCACCAAAGGATGATGTTTTTGAATTCCAGATATAGAAAGTCAATTTTCTTGTATCGGTGTCGGTGATGGCTGTCACGGTATTATTTATCCATCTGTTAGGAATGGTGATATAATATCTGTCGTTGTAGTTTATGACTGTATTTATTTTTGTACCGAGAGCCTTGTTGTAGACAGAATACTGTTTCCATGCGGTTATGCTGCAAATGGCAGCGGTATTTTCGGCAGGTGCGTACAGGGGTGTCACAACAGGTACTTCTACAATAGAATCACCGTCAGAATCACGGGAATAAATGGTATCTTTTCTCGAAGTAGGATTGGAGAAAGTGCCGTTTTCGTTTTCGGTGATGAGGGGATTCAGGAAAGTATTTGAGTTTTTGTCAAAGTAGACGATCTGTGAAGTAAGGATACCTCCGTTTTTTTCGCCGTCAATGACAACGCCCTTTTGATTTTGTGCTATATTGCCGTAGGTGATATTTGCAAAGGAGATGACTTCGGGATCGAGGTCAATGGAATATCTGGCAACAGGCTTTTTTTCTGTTTCGGAGTATTGCAGAACTTTGAAATTGGACGGATTTTTCTGTGTGGAGAGGGACAACAGCACGATGTCACTTACATCATCGCCTGTCACATCCTCGATCATCATTTCATCATAGGTATCTTCCAGTGCTATCTCATAAGCCGTATATGAAACGGAATAGGCACTTAAGGCTTTTTGAGCATTGTTGTAGCTTGTCCAGCCTATTATGATCTCATCGATGCCGTCATTATTCAGATCACGGAACATTACACGGTCAACACCTGTGCCTGCATTGGCAAAATTTCCGATACACTGCCACTTGCCGTCAATGAAAGATATTATACAAACATTTATTTTAGTGTCATTGTCGGGTGAGTACAGGGCAAGGGCAAATTCGTTGACAGCTCTTTCCTTTTTCATGGTGATGGCAGAACGATATTCTCCTGTCTGAGGATACTTGAAAGTATATTTGCCGCCTGCCTGTTGGGAGATGATATGCTGTATTTCAGCCTTATCGCCTGTTGCACGAGGAGGACGCAGCATTGTATTGCCGTCAAGGACGGTAGAACAGCCGCTTAGTACAAGTATCACGGCAAGGCATATCGTTAAAAGATATTTTTTGTATCTCATTTCATTTCCTCCATCACGGCGATAAGGAATTTTATTTTTATCCCTTCATCTGAAAACATCTTTTCATGTTCTGTCATGATATTCGGTTCATAGCCTGAGTTATGCAGATCGTAGGTGATATATTTTACCGAAAATCCGCACTCCTTGAAATAGTCAAGACTTTCCGCAAAGAGTTCATCATCATCTGTTTTGAAGTGTATCTCAGAGCCGATCTTCAAAAATTTTCTGTAGTTCATCAACTGACGTGGATGAGTGAGCCGTCTTTTTTTATGCTTGGAGCGAGGCCACGGATTGCAGAAATTGATGTAAATACGATCGGTTTTGTCGTTCTCGTCGAGCATTAGATCTATTCTTTCAATGTTGTGAGCGGTCAGAAGTACATTGTCGGTCGGGATATTTTTTTCTTTGTAAACTCTCTCTACATTTCTCTTGGCAAGTCCAAGCATTTCAAACTTTATGTCAACCGCAAGCCAGTTGATATTTTGATCTACGGCAGCGGCTTGTGAAATGAAACCGCCCTTTCCGCAGCCGAGTTCTATATAGAAAGGCTGTTGTTTTTTAAACTGTTCCAGCCAGTGACCTTTTATCGAATCGGGTTCTTGTATAAAAAAGCTGCTTGCATAGAGTTCGGGCTTTGCCCACGGTTTATGTCTTATTCTCATGTCATCAACGTCCTTTTGAAATTTTTTGTACAGGGTAATTATATCAAAAAGCAGTTGATATTACAAGGTTTTCGTGATAAAATTAGTTTGTACAAAAAACGAAAGGAAGGTTTTTGATATGAAAAATATACTCGTTGCAGAAGACGAGACAGCTATAAGAGAATTTGTGGTCATAAATCTTGTAAGGGCAGGCTACAATGTGACCGAAGCGGAAAACGGTGCTGTCGCCGTACAGAAATATGATGAGGCAAACGGTGATTTTGATATAGCGATACTTGATGTGATGATGCCCGAAATGGACGGCTTACAGGTTTGCAAGACTCTCAGAAAAAAGAACGGCGGTCTTGGGATCATCATGCTGTCCGCAAAAACTCAGGAAATGGATAAAGTATCGGCACTCATGAACGGTGCGGACGATTATGTGACAAAGCCTTTCAGCCCTACAGAACTTGTTGCAAGAGTTGATGCACTTTACAGAAGAATAGCCATTGCCGAAATGCGTTCCGAAAACAACTTTAAAGAGGAAATTCGTTCAGGTGATTTTGTCCTTAATTTGAAAAATCACTCTCTGATGAAAAAAGGAAAGCTCATTGAACTGACACAGGTAGAATTTCAGATAATGGAGTATTTCTTTTCAAATCCGAAAACGGCTCTTGACAGAGGTGACATCCTGAAAAAAGTCTGGGGAAC
This sequence comes from uncultured Ruminococcus sp., assembly GCA_902800005.1. Classification (GTDB taxonomy): domain Bacteria; phylum Bacillota; class Clostridia; order Oscillospirales; family Acutalibacteraceae; genus UBA1213. The sequence continues at coordinate 4,525 of CADCCP010000009.1, forward strand.
GGCTTATGTTGGTGAAGAAAAGATCGTGGATGTGAATATCAGACGTTTGAGAATGAAAATAGAGGATAATCCTTCATCACCGAAGTATATAATGACTGTATGGGGACTCGGCTATAAATGGGAAACGGACTGATGGGGGAAAGAAATGAAAGGTATAACTAAACGCTGGGTGATAAATACATTTGGTGTTATTCTGATAATACTTTTTATAGTAGTAGTGGTCTTTGCAATGGTCGTGCAGGGATTTTACTACAACAACGTCTATCAGATATTAAACGGGCGTTCAATGGAGCTTGTCAATATCTTCAACACTTCTGCGGACTTTGCGGAAACTGCAAGAGATTATGTCGAGAATTTTCCGGATAAAGAGTATATGGAGATCATGGTGATAAACAGTCGTGGAAGTGTCATCATCACTTCGACAGGCTTTGCTCCCGACAATAATCAGAAAATGCCCGATTATGAGCTTGCCCTCAAGGACAAGGAAAATTTCGGTGACTGGCACGGAAGCTTGAGTTCGGGTGAAAATGTCATGGCTGTAACAAGAGTTATCTCCGATAAGAATCATATTCCCACAGGTGCAATAAGATATGTCGTATCCCTTGAAGAAGCCGACAGGAAAATTTTCATATCAATTTGTATGATGTGTCTTGTGGGCTTGATAACTCTGTTTTTTATATGTATTTCAAGCACTTATTTTCTGCGGTCTATCGTTAAGCCTGTACAGGAAATAACAGACACCGCCAAGAAAATTGCACAGGGCGATTTCAATGCAAGGATCAACAAATTTTATGATGACGAGATAGGTGACCTGTGCGATACGATAAACTACATGGCAGGCGAACTTGGAACGGCAGATAAACTGAAAAATGACTTCATTTCATCTGTGTCGCATGAATTGAGAACTCCTTTAACAGCTATCAAAGGCTGGGCGGAAACCATGCAGTTTGACGGCTGTCGTGACAGAAAGACCGTTGAAAAAGGTATATCCATTATTGTCAAGGAAGCTGAAAGACTTAACGGGATAGTTGAAGAAGTTCTTGACTTTTCAAGGATACAGCAGGACAGAATGGTGCTTATCATGGATAAGCTGGATATTCTTGCAGAACTTGATGAATCGGTCTATATGCTGAGAGAACGTGCCAATACCGAAAATAAACATATCGTATATGACGAACCTGAGATAATACCTATAGTTTTAGGCGACAGGAACAGATTAAGACAGGTATTTATCAATATAATCGACAATGCGTTGAAATATTCGGATGCGGACGGAGTTGTGACAATAAATGCAGAGGAAGTTGACAAAACTGTTATTATCACGATAGCAGACAACGGCTGCGGCATACCTGCGGAACATCTTCCGAAAGTTAAGCAAAAATTCTATAAAGCCAATCAGACTGTAAGAGGTTCGGGCATAGGCTTGGCGGTTGCAGACGCAATTGTAAAGCTGCATAAAGGTACTCTTGATATAGACAGTACAGAGGGTGTCGGCACGACCGTTACTATAAAAATACCCGTTCTTGAAGAAGAAAAGCCCGAAACCGATGAAATGACAAATGAGGAATGAGGAATATTTATCATTCCTCACTCCTAATTCCTAATTGAAAGAAAGGGGTCAGTTTTGTGAAAAGGGAAGAAGTGAAGAAAATAACATCTATCGGCGGACAGGCTTTGATGGAAGGTATCATGATGAGAGGTCCTTTGAAGTCAACAATAGGTGTCAGAAAAAGTGACGGCAGCATTGAATTGGAAGAGATCAAGCCGCTTGATCTGGTGAAGAAGTATAAAATACTGCGATTGCCGATATTGAGGGGTGTTGCCAACATGATAGACTCCCTTGTGACAGGCAACAAGGCTTTGATGCGTTCCGCTGACAAGGCTATGGAAGGTGAAGAGATCTCCGAAGAAGAAATGTCAAAATTTGACAAGTGGCTTGACAAGCATTTCGGTGACAAAATGGTGAATGTGATAATGACGGTATCAATGATAATTGCCATAGCCTTTTGTATAGGAGTGTTTTTCTTTGTGCCGACATGGTTATTTAATTTGCTTTCGGGTGCATTTCCGTTTCTTAATGACCATATTATATGGCGTTCAGCATTCGAGGGCATTATCAGAATAATTTTATTTCTTGCATATATGGCTCTTTGTACACTTCAAAAAGATGTAAAAAGAGTATTCCAGTATCACGGGGCAGAACATAAAACTATATTCTGCTATGAAAAGGGGCTTGACTTGACAGTTGAGAATGTAAGAAAACAGATAAGATTTCATCCACGCTGCGGAACGAGCTTTATAGTGTTAATGCTTATCGTGGGAATCTTGATAGGCTTGTTCATACCGTTTACGGATGTACTGTTGAGGTCAAGTATAAAGATACTGCTTTTACCTGTAACGGTGGGGATAGGTTATGAACTGATAAAGCTGTGTGCAAGGCATGATAATGTTATCACAAGGATCATAGCTGCTCCGGGAATATGGATGCAGCATCTCACAACAAAAGAACCTGAAGATGACATGATAGAAGTTGCAATAGCAGCAATGAAAGATGTCATTCCCGAAAACGGCGAGGACATTATAAAATGAAATATTCGGAATTATATTCTTATGCAAAAGATCGCCTGACAGAATATGAAGCTGTCTGCATTATGGAAGATATTTTTTCTTTGGACAGGGCGGGACTTGCCATTCACGGAAATGAAACTCCAGAAAATGAAAAAGATTTTTTTACAGCAGTTGAAAAGAGAATTTCGGGGATTCCCCTGCAATATGCGACAGGCAAGGCATTCTTCATGGGCAGAGAATATTTTGTCGGTGAAGGTGTGCTTATTCCGAGAGATGATACGGAAGTAGCTGTTTGCGAGTGCATGAAGTCCATGACGGAAAATGCACGAGTGATAGACTTATGTTCGGGCAGCGGCATAATTGCTGTAACGCTTGCAAAGGAGTTTCCGCAGGCTGAAATTTATGCAGTCGAACTTGAAAACAGGGCTTTTTCATATCTTGAAAAAAATGTGAAGTATCATAATGCAGATGTAAAGCTGATACATGACAGTATTTTTAATGAGTGTGCTGAGGGGGAGTTTGATATAATTATATCAAATCCCCCGTATATATGCCGTGATGTTATCCCGACTTTACAGAAAGAAGTGCAGTTTGAACCTGAAACAGCCCTTGACGGCGGTATTGACGGACTTGACTTTTACAGATGTATCGCTGAAAAATGGGTGAAGAAATTGAAAAACGGCGGTAAGATCATTCTTGAGATAGGCGAAGAACAGGCTGAAAGTGTCGGTGAACTGCTGAAAATGCAGGGAATAACACAAATTAGTGTTGTCAAGGATATTCAGGACTTGGATAGGGTGATTTTTGGGACTATGGAAAAATAAAATATATTGAAAAAGCATCGCAGAGTGTAGTATAATATAGTCATGATAAAACAGTAAAGGAGACATGGAAAATGGCTATTGATAAGCAAAAAGCATTGGAAACGGCTTTAAGTCAGATAGAAAAACAGTTCGGTAAAGGTGCGGTAATGCGTTTGGGGCAGAATGCGGCTATGAAAGTTGATGCTATCCCGACAGGCTCGCTGTCACTGGATATTGCACTCGGTATAGGCGGACTTCCGAAAGGACGTATCACGGAAATTTACGGACCTGAATCTTCCGGTAAAACGACACTTGCTCTTCATTGTATAGCAGAGGCTCAGAAAGCCGGCGGTATAGCGGCATTTATTGACGTTGAACACGCTCTTGATCCCGTATATGCGGCGGCAGTCGGTGTCGATATAGATGAACTTCTCGTTTCACAGCCCGATACAGGTGAGGATGCACTTGAAATAACGGAATCTCTTGTACGTTCGGGAGCAATAGATATAATTGTCATTGACTCCGTTGCGGCACTTGCTCCGAAAGCTGAAATTGACGGTGAAATGGGGGCTTCACATGTCGGCTTGCAGGCACGTCTTATGTCGCAGGCTCTGAGAAAATTGGCAGGCTCTATTTCAAAATTGAATTGTGTTGCAATTTTCATAAATCAGTTGCGTGAAAAAGTGGGTGTCATGTTCGGAAATCCCGAAACCACTCCCGGCGGACGTGCATTGAAATTCTATTCATCAGTGAGAATAGATATAAGAAAAATCGAAACTCTTAAAGCAGGCGGCGAAATAGTAGGTTCAAGAACTCGTGCAAAGGTCGTTAAAAATAAGATCGCACCTCCCTTTAGAGAGGCTGAATTTGACATCATGTACGGTCAGGGCATTTCAAGAGTAGGTGAATTGCTTGATTTGGCGGTCAATGCGGAAGTCATTAAAAAGAGCGGTGCATGGTTCTCATACGGCGGAAACAGAATTGCACAAGGTCGTGACAATGCAAAGAACTTCCTGAGAGACAATCCTGAGATCGCCGCAAAAGTCGAGGAAGATCTGAAAGCAAGTTCGGATAAATTCAATTTTTCCAAGACGACAAAGGCAAAGGCAAAGGCTATGACAGAAAAAGCAGAGGAAATTGAAACGACCGTTATTTCAGAGATACCTGTTGAACAGCCCAAAGCAGCGGAAGTCAAAGTTGATGTGCTGGTAGAAGAATGAAGATCACATCAACGGAAGAACGTAGAAAAAGTCTGACGGCACTTTATATAGACGGTGAATATGCCGTGAGTGTGGATACGATGACGTTTCTGTCAACAGGAAAAAAAGTCGGTTCGGAGATGACCGATGAAGAATTATATGATCTGATAGAAACGTCAAAGTATAACCGTGCCAAAGAAAAAGCCCTCTATCTGATAGAATACAGGGATCGCACAAAAAAGGAATTGTTTGATAAATTAGTAGTGCTTTTCGGGGAGAGTGCTTCTAAGCGTGCAATAGAGCGTTTAGAGGAATTAGGCTTGATAAATGATGAAAAATATGCCCGTGAATATGCGGAAGTTCTGCTTGACAGAAAAGGCTTTTCCCGTCAGAGAGCGGTTTTTGAACTCATGAAAAAAGGCATTGACAAGGACGTTATCGAGGAAATTTTAGATGAACTTGAACCCGATCCCGTTGAACAGATAAAAAAATTGCTTGAAACAAAGTTTGCAAGACGACTTTCCAACGAAAAGAATATTGCAAAAACAGTAAACTCTCTGAAAGCAATGGGTTACAGATGGTCGGATATAAATGAAGCGATGAATAAAGAGTGGGATTGACTCCCGCTCTTTTAATTTTGTGTTGTAATTTCGTGAAAAGTGTAATATAATAAAATTAACCTAAATTGAGGAGTGAAAAATTAATGGAATATATGACAAAACTTGATATAGATACAAAGTACGGAAAGAAAACAATATCGGTATCTTGCATGGATATAACACATTTGTATAATTACCTTGATATAATGACTATCTCGGCATTTTATCGTTCCTACAGTCCGACTCCACGAACATTGTTGGGTGCATTGAGGGATCATAGTATAAATATTGATGAACTTTCTTATGAACCTGATATAGATTTGAGGAAAATCAGTAATATATGGCTTTCAAAAGAGCTTGCAAATGTTGAACTGCCGATAAGAAGGATAGGCTGTATCGAAACTTCACCTTATACCTATGAAAGAAATGCATGGCAATATAAGGAAAAAGAGATCTTATCCTCAATAAAGGCCTATTTTAAAATGCTGGATATAGCATCTATAAGCGGTGTATCCGTTGAAAACATTGGAATGCCTATTATAGGTGGAGGGGCACAGAAAATTTCAATGGATATGATCGCTGTTCCTGTTTTGAATGAATGTCTTGATTTTTTGAAAACAAATGAGTTTGTAAAGAATATTTATATTATCACCAATAATCCGAATCAGGCATATAAAATGGCAAACACAGTAGATAATTCATATTCAATTGTAAGAAACAGAAATTTGTATTCCAAAGAAAATAAAAGTATTTCAGGCAGTCCGCTCATCTTTATCAGCTATTCTTCAAAAGATAAGAATATAGCAGATAACTTATGCTCAAAATTCGAGAAGAATGGTGTGCGTGTTTGGTATGCTCCAAGAAATGTTGATGAAAGTTCTTATGCGAGTTCTATAGTAAGTGCCTTGACAAGATCATCTCATTTCGTGGTGATTTTGAGCAAAAATAGTTTTTGTTCAAATCATGTTTTGAATGAGGTTGACCTTGCATTTCAGGAACTTCATAGAAATATAAAATTTTATCCTTTGAAAATCGATGAGGAAGATATGAGCTCCGGATTTAAATATTATCTTTCACGTTATCATTGGATGGATGCCCATGTTCCGCCAATAGAAAAACGGCTTGATGAATTTGTGAATAAAATATTGTCAGAATTGGATAAATAGGAGGAATCAAGAATGGCTGAAAGAGTAGGAATGGTATGTCTCGGATGTGCAAAGAACCGTGTTGATGGAGAGATGATGTTGTACAGCCTGCGTGAAGCGGGATATGAATTGGTAGCAGACGTGGCAAACAGTGAAGTTGCGATAGTCAATACCTGCGGATTCATAGAGGATGCCAAACAGGAAAGCATTGATGAAATACTTGAACTTGCCGAACTTAAAAAAGAGGGTAAAATAAAAGCAATTATCGTAACGGGCTGTCTTGCGGAAAGGTATCAGGCAGAAGTCATGAAAGAACTTTATGAAGTTGATGCCGTTATCGGAATAGGGGCAAATCAAAATATTGCCCAAGTCGTTAAGGAAGTTCTTGATGGCAAGAAAAAAGAACTCTTTCCCGATAAAGAAGAATTGGCTTTATGCGGCGGCAGAGTCAGAACGACACCTTTTTATTATGCGTATCTCAAAATTGCAGAGGGCTGCGACAATAAATGTACATACTGTGCGATTCCCATGATAAGAGGTAAATTCAGAAGTCGTCCTATGGAAGATATTCTCAAAGAGGCAAGGGAGCTTTCTGAAAAGGGCGTTAAAGAATTGATTTTAATTGCACAAGATACAAGTTATTATGGAGAGGATATTTACGGAAAACCTTATTTGTCCGAACTTTTGAAGGAATTATGCAAAATAGAGAGTGTTAAATATCTGAGAGTTTTATATTGCTATCCCGACAGAATGACAGATGAATTGATAGATACCTTTGCAAGTGAGGAAAAAATCATTAAATACATTGATATACCTTTGCAGCACTGCAACGGAAATGTCTTAAAGAGAATGCATCGTCACGGCAACAGGGAGATTTTAACGGCACTTGTAAATAAAATGCGTGAAAGAGTGCCGGGAATTACTGTGAGAACAACATTTATGACGGGATTCCCCGGCGAAACCGAAGAAGAATTTGCGGAGTTGTCGGAGTTTGTCAATGAGATGAAGTTTGAAAGAATGGGTTGTTTTGCGTATTCAATGGAAGAAGATACCCCTGCGGCAAAGATGAAAGATCAGCTTGATGAAGATACCAAAAAACACCGTCAGGAAATTCTCATGGAACAACAACAAATCATCATGGCGGAAAATGCACAAAAGATGATAGGTAAGACGATAAAAGTATTGTGTGAGGGCTTTGACAGATTGGCGGAATGTTTCTTTGGAAGAAGTTCGGCGGATGCTCCCGAAGTTGACGGAAAAGTGTTTATCATAGCTGAGGATAAAAAGCCCAAAATCGGCGATATAGTTGAAGTCGAAATAAGCGATACACTTGATTGTGATTTAGTAGGTATAATGCGTTGATATATTTGGAGATGGTAAAATGTCGGATATAATTTTATCGTTCAGCGATATTCAGAGAATTGTCAAACCGCTTGCCGAAAAGTATCATATAAATGAAGTATATATTTTCGGTTCATACGCAAGAAGTGAGGCAACCGAAAACAGTGATATAGATTTTCTCGTGTTTGGCGGAAAGGATTTTAAATTGACATCTGTTTTTGCATTTGCGGAAGAATTAAGAATGTTGATAAATAAAGAAATTGATGTTTTTGAAATCAACGAGATAAATCAAAACAGTTCTTTCTATCAAACGATAATGAAAGAGAGGATAAAAGTAGCATGAAATATTCTGATAAACAGAGATTGCAGAAAATATCAGAGAATGCCGATAAACTGCTTAACTACATTTCAGAAAATAAAGTAACAAAAGAAAATCTTTTAAACGATTATGCTTTACAGTGGCTTGTAACAACACCGCTTTACAATATCGGAGAACACGTTTATTATCTTTCGGATGAGTATAAAAACAATCATTCCGAAATACAGTGGTATATGATAGCAGGATTACGTCACAGGCTTGTCCATAATTATGACGGTACAAATTGGAATATAATTGCGGAGGTCGTATTTGATGAATTTCCGATACTTGCCGGACAGGTCAAAGAATTACTGCAAGGAAAGGAATTTTAAAATGAACTTGCCGAATAAATTAACGGTGTTAAGACTGATATTAGTACCGTTTTATGTATTTTTTCTTTTAATGCCGATAATACCGCACCATTATTTGATAGCATTAGTGATATTTGCAGTCGCTTCATACACAGACCATCTTGACGGAAAAATTGCCCGTAAATACAACATGATAACGGATTTCGGAAAATTTGCCGATCCGTTGGCGGATAAAGTCATGATAGTATCTGCATTGGCTTGTTTCGTTGAATTGGGCTTGACAAGTGCAGTTGCACTCATAATAATTCTTGCAAGGGAGTTCACCGTGACCTCTATAAGACTTGTCGCATCAAGTCAGGGAAAAGTTGTTGCAGCGAATATCTGGGGCAAGGTCAAGACCGTTTCTCAGATAATAGCCGTATTTGTTATAATGCTCATGCAGTATTTGATTGAGATAAGTGTCATTGAAAATGCTTTATGGGTTCATATCGTATGTGACGGCTTGATGTGGCTGTCGGTATTCTTTACACTGCTGTCGGGAGTTATCTACATAGTACAGAATTTTGAGTTTATAAAAAATGCAAAGTAAATTTTTTTGAAAAGCTATTCACTTTTCGTAAAAGATAGTGTATAATAGTAATGCACAATGAATTGTAAAAGGCTTTGATAAAGAGAAGTAACGGGAATATTGCTTTCAACAGAGAAATGCCGTAAGGTGAGAGGGCATTGTAAGTGATTCCGTGAAATGCACTTTTGAGCTTGCAGGGGGAAATGAGTATCTCTGTACGGCTGCCGCCGTTATCGGCTAATGAGTATCTTTACGGGTGGAACCGTGCAGTTTTTTTGCTGTACCCCTATGTGTATCGGGGTACGGCATTTTTTATTTGGGGGTGAATTGATTGTTTGATAAACTCAAAGAGGAACTTGATTCAATCATGGAACGTGATCCTGCCGCAAGGAGCAGATTTGAAGTTTACACGCTGTATTCGGGCTTTAAAGCCGTCAGAGCTTACAGAAAGGCAAACTGGTTTTACAGGCACAACATGAAGTATATTGCAAGGTGGATCTCCCAAAGAGCGAGGCATAAAACGGGTATCGAGATACACCCCGGGGCAACTATTGGTAAAGGCTTGTTTATCGATCACGGAATGGGAGTTGTCATAGGTGAAACGGCTGAAATAGGCGACTACTGCACGATATATCAAAATGTGACACTCGGCGGTACAGGCAAGGATCATGGCAAGCGTCACCCGACACTTGGAAATAACGTACTTGTGGGAGCGGGTGCGAGAGTTCTCGGACCTTTCAAAGTCGGCGACAATGCACGAATTGCGGCAGGTGCGGTTGTATTGACGGAAGTACCCGAAAATGCAACGGCTGTAGGCGTACCTGCAAAGGTCGTTAGGATAAACGGTGAAAAAGTGAGATGTCAGGAGCTTGACCAGATACATTTTACCGATCCCGTTGCACAGAGATTCTGCGTGCTTGAAGAAGAAATTGACAGGCTTAAAAAAGAGCTTGACGAGATAAAACGAAAGGAAGATGTCAAATGAAAATTTACAATACCATGACAAGACAGAAAGAGGAATTGCAGACAATTACACCGAATGAAGTGAAAATATACGCCTGCGGTCCTACTGTGTACAATTTTATACACATAGGAAATGCCCGTCCGATATGCGTTTTCGACACGTTCAGGAGATATTTGGAATACAGAGGTTACAAAGTGACTTTTGTGCAGAATTTCACGGACATTGATGATAAGATCATCAAGAGAGCAAATGAAGAAAACAGTGATTATCTGACGGTATCGGAAAAGTATATTGCAGAGTACAAGAAAGATGCAAAAGGCTTGAATGTGCGTGAAGCAAGCGTTCACCCCCGTGCGACAGAGAATGTCAAGCAGATAATCGACATGGTCAAAACTCTTGAAGAAAAGGGTTATGCCTATTCAACGGAATACGGAGATGTATATTTCCGCACAAACAGATTTAAAGAATACGGCAAGCTGTCACATCAGCCGCTTGAAGATCTGGAAGCAGGTGCAAGGATACAGATAGGTGAAACAAAGGAAGATCCGATGGATTTTGCATTGTGGAAGGGTGCAAAGCCCGGCGAACCTGCATGGGAATCCCCTTGGGGCAAGGGTAGACCGGGTTGGCATATTGAGTGTTCGACAATGGCAAAAAGATATTTGGGTGAAACGATAGATATACATTGCGGCGGTCAAGACTTGGTATTCCCACATCATGAAAATGAAATTGCACAGAGTGAATGCTGCAATGGTGTACCTTTTGCACACTACTGGATGCACAATGGTTATATAAACGTGGATAACAAGAAAATGTCAAAGTCACTGAACAATTTCTTTACTGTCAGGGACGTTGCCGAAAAATACGGCTATGAACCGATAAGATATTTGATGTTGTCCTCACATTACAGAAGTCCTATAAACTATTCTGTTGAAATAATCGAACAATGCAAGTCTGCACTTGAAAGACTTTATAACTGCCGTGATGACTTGAAACTGTTGATGGACAATGCACCATCAGGTGAAAAAGACGGTGAGGACAAAATAAAAGACCTGCTTTTGACACACAAAGCAGATTTCATTACAGCTATGGACGATGATTTCAATACATCTGACGGTATCACAGCACTGTTTGAACTTGCAAGGGATATAAATTCCAATGTATGCGTGAAAACAAGCCCGTCAAAAGAATTATGTAAGTTTGCGTATGACTTGTATATGGAGATCGCAGATGTATTGGGCTTGCTTTACACGGAAAAAGAAGATAAAGTGGAAGATGACGTTCAGGCACTCATTGAAAAGAGGAATGCTGCAAGAAAGAGTAAGAATTGGGCAGAGGCTGACAGGATAAGAGATGAACTTAAAGCAAAGGGCATTACTATAAAAGATACGCCTAACGGTACGGTGATCGTATGAGAGAGCTTATCGAAAAGGCACTCCAAGCAAGAGAAAAAGCCTATGCACCATACTCGAAATTCAAGGTAGGAACGGCACTTCTGACAAAAGACGGTAAAATTTATACAGGCTGCAACGTGGAAAATGTTTCATATCCTGTGGGAATATGTGCAGAGAGAACTGCCATTTCAAAGGCGGTCGCAGACGGCGAAAGGAATTTTACAGCTATTGCGATAGTCGGCAGCGGTGAAGATCACTGTATGCCTTGCGGAATGTGCAGGCAGTTCATGGCGGAATTTTGTAAAGGTAACTTTGATGTAATTGTAGCAAAAAGCATTGATGATTATAAGATCATCAAAATGAGTGAACTTTTACCGCACACATTTAAAATGATAAATGAGGAGTGAGGAATGAGGAACATTCCTCATTTATCATTCCTCATTCCTCATTGTATTCAGTCTTCGTAATAAGTCTGGAATTTCTCGCAGTTTTCTGTTTTGTTGCCGCAGGCTTTGTCACAGCAGTTATCCGGCTGAGGTTTTGTGTTGGCATTGGTGCTGTTGGTATTATTCTTTTTCTTGTTTTTACTCATGTTTATGACCACCTTTCTGTAAAAGAGTTTTTGCAGGTCTTAGTGAAAATATACATATTTTCGGAGGAAAAAATTTTATGTTGGAATTGCCGTGTGATTTTTTGGAGGAAATGGAAAAAGTTCTCGGTGACGATTATCAATTATATTTGCAGTTAATGGAAAAAGAGGCTTTCAGGGGGATTTCTCTGAACAGGCTGAAAATGAGTGATATAAATATACTGCCCTTTGAAGTGAAGAAATGCCCGTTTTACAAGGACGGCTATTATATATCTGATGAAAAGGGTATAGGAAATACTCCGTTTCACCATGCAGGAGCATTTTATGTGCAGGAACCTTCAGCTATGTCGGCAGTGACTCTGCTTGATGTTCGTGAGGGAGAGAAAATTCTGGACTTGTGTGCAGCACCCGGCGGAAAGTCTGCACAGATAGCATCATGTCTGAACGGAACGGGCTTGATATGGTCAAATGAAGTCGTCAAAAACAGGGCACAGATATTACTGTCGAACTTTGAGAGAATGGGCATTGCCAAAGGTGTTGTATCATCATGTTATCCCGAAGTGCTTTGCAGGAAGTTGGAGGGGTATTTTGACAAGGTTCTTGTAGATGCACCGTGTTCGGGAGAGGGAATGTTCCGCAAAAATCCTGAAGCCGTGAAGGAATGGAGCAGAGAACACGTTCTGTCATGTGCGGAAAGACAGTTGTCTATCTTGAGATCGGCGGCTCATGCAGTGAAAGATGGGGGAATACTTGTCTACTCAACGTGTACATTTTCTTATGAAGAGAATGAGAGCGTTATCAGGAGATTTCTGGAAGAAAACACGGATTTTGAGATGTGTGACATAGGAGAACATTTCGGCAGAAAAACAGAATTGCCGTGTGCAGTGAGGATAACGCCTGTTGAAAACGGTGAAGGTCACTTTGCGGCAAAACTGAGAAAAAACGGTGTTTCGGGAAAAACTGAAAAGGCTGACATAAAGTGTGCGGTTCCGAGAGAGTTGGAAGATATATTTAATGAAGTTCCGAAAGGAAATTATGTTTTGACAGGGGATAAGCTGTATATCATGCCTGATGATCTGCCTGATATAAAGGGACTTGGTGTGATAAGGGCAGGAGTGCTGGCAGGGGAGTTCGTAAAAAAGCGGTTTGAGCCTTCCCATGCATTGTTCATGAGTGCAAAAGCGGATAGTATAAAGAGAGTTTTGGAACTTGATGATGACACGGTGCAGGCATTTCTGCATGGCATGGAGATAGACAGTGACTGCACAAACGGTTATACAGCGGTCACATATAAAGGAATAATAACAGGCTATGGAAAAACGTCCAACGGGCGTTTGAAGAATAAATATCCGAAAGGACTGAGGTTAAAATGAAAAAGAGAATATTGTTGGCGGTATTGGCATTGGTTATGGTATCGGGGTGCAGTAACGGAACGGAAACGTCTGTAACGGAAAGCAGTGTACCTGAAAGTGTAGTGTCCGTTGCGGAGAGTGCGGAAAGCAGTGAAAAGGAAAGTTCAGTTGAAAGCAAGGCTGAGAGCAAGCCCGAAAGTAAAGCGGAAAGCAAGGCTGAGAGCAAGCCTGAAAGTAAAGCGGAAAGCAAGGTTGAAAGCAAGCCTGAAAGTAAAGCAGAAAGTAAGGTTGAAAGCAAGCCTGAAAGTAAAGCAGAAAGTAAGGTTGAAAGCAAGCCTGAAAGTAAGGTAGAAAGCAAAGTTGAAAGCAAGTCTGAAAGTAAGGTAGAAAGTAAGGTCGAAAGCAAAGCTGAAAGTAAAGTTGAAAGTAAAGCTGAAAGTAAAGTCGAAAGTAAAGTTGAAAGCAAGCCTGAAAGTAAAGTTGAGAGCAGTAAAGAAGAATCAACTGTCATACCTGCAACGAATAAGGAGTTGGTCGGTTTTTATAATCTGACGGAGATGACGGGTGAAGGTGAGAGTGTCATCAGCATGAAGCGTTATAACATTGCAGGAATGTATATCACACTTGAGATCAATGCAGGCGGTACGGGCGTTTTTTCGGAGTACAAGGAAAAGGCAAATATCACATGGAACGACAAGTATATCAATTTAACGCATTATGACGATATGGAGTACAGCGTTTCGGGTGACAGGCTCGCACTGTACAGTGATGAGATGACACTTGTGTTTGAGAGGACGGACAAGGAAGAATTAAAGAAGAAGATGGAAGAGAATTCAGAGTCTGAAGAACTTTCAGGTGAGATCGATCCCGATGCGGTTGGGGATTACATTCTCAAAGAAATGGATATGGAAGATGAATTTGATTTTGATGAAGATGTTTATTTGACACTGCACAATGACGGAACAGGCTATTTGGAGAGTGAAGGAGAGCAGTTGGAGATCACATGGGTAGATGGTCAAATAAAGGCAATGGATGATATATTTTACTATGAAAAAGAGGGCAATGATATTGTCGTAGACTTTTATGGGATATATGTCAAATTCGAGAAAGTATGATGAATGAAAAAAGCCGGTCGGCTATAAAACCGACCGACTTATATTTTTTAGTTTGGATAAATGAGGAATGAGAATTTACATTCCTCATTTTTTATTTAGGTAAGTTCGCCTTCCGAAACTACAGGTGTCGGAACAGGTGATTCTTCAGGAACAGTGCTTTCGATCTCGACATCTCTGTAACGGTGCATACCCGTACCGGCAGGAACAAGTTTACCGATGATGACGTTTTCTTTGAGTCCCATGAGGGGATCGACTTTTCCCTTGATAGCGGCATCTGTGAGGACACGGGTAGTTTCCTGGAAAGAAGCGGCTGAGAGGAATGAGTCTGTTGCAAGGGATGCTTTTGTGATACCGAGAAGCATGGGGATATATGTGGCAGGTCTGAGATCCTGCTCACCTTCTGCGATCCTTTTTTCGATCTGCTCATTGGCAGCATAGAAGTCACCTTTATCGACAACAGAGCCTGCAAGCAGATTTGTACTTCCCGGATCGTCTATTTTGATCTTTCTCATCATCTGGCGAACGATGACTTCGATATGCTTGTCGTTGATGTCAACGCCCTGCATACGATAAGCGTTCTGTACTTCTTCAATAAGATAGTCCTGAACAGCTTCCGTACCCTTGATAGTGAGAACGTCATGCGGATTGACAGAGCCGTCTGTAATGAGATCGCCTGCTTCGATGATCTGACCTTCTTCAACTTTTGTTCTTGAGCCGAAGGGGATGAGATATTCACGTTTTTCACCTGTTTCGGTGTCGGTGATGACGGCATGACGGTTTTTCTTGATCTCTTCAAATGTGACTCTGCCGCCGATCTCACTTATGATGGCAAGACGTTTGGGTTTTCTTGCTTCAAAGAGTTCTTCGACACGAGGCAGACCTTGAGTTATATCTTCACCGCCTGCAACGCCGCCTGTATGGAATGTACGCATGGTAAGCTGTGTACCGGGTTCGCCTATGGACTGGGCAGCAATGATGCCGACAGCTTCACCTATCGTAACGGGCATACCGTTTGCAAGGTTTGAACCGTAGCATTTTTTGCATACGCCGTGTTTTGCGTGGCATTCCAAAATGGAACGTATTTTGATTTTTTGGACACCGCTGTTGACGATGATATCGGCATCTTCATCGTCCATGATCTTATCGCAGGATACAAGGACATTGCCGTTTTCGTCCTTGAAGTCTTCGCAGAGGTATCTGCCGAGCAGACGTTCATGGAGCGGTTCTATAACGGATTTATCGGGTTTGATGTCGTATACGACGATACCTTCGGTAGTGCCGCAGTCTTCTTCACGGATAATGACTTCCTGAGAAACGTCAACGAGTCGTCTGGTAAGGTAACCGGAGTCGGCTGTACGAAGAGCGGTATCTGCAAGACCTTTTCTTGCACCACGAGATGAAATGAAGTATTCAAGGATGTTAAGACCTTCACGGTAGTTGGCACGAATAGGAATTTCGATGGTCTTACCGGAGGTGTTGGCGATAAGTCCACGCATACCGGCAAGCTGTCTGATCTGGTTCATTGAACCACGGGCACCTGAGTCTGCCATCATGAAGATGGGGTTATATCTGTCAAGATTGCCCTGAAGTGCATCGGTAACGTCTTTGGTAGCATCCTCCCATATTTTGAGGACACTGTTATAGCGTTCCTCATTGGACATGAAACCACGCCTGTACATTTTTGTAACTTTATCTACTTTCTGTTCAGCTTCGTGAATGATGTCCTTTTTGGCGGGCGGTATTTCCGCATCGCAAACGGCAACTGTGATAGCACCCTTCGTTGAGTATTTATAGCCCTGTGACTTGACATCATCGAGAACAACGGAAGTGAGCTGTGTACCGTGTTTTTTGATGCAGCGGTCAAAGATCTTACCGAGCTGTTTCTTGCCGACAAGGAAGTCGATCTCATATTTCATAAAGTTTTCTTCTTTTGATCTGTCGACAAAGCCGAGATCCTGCGGGATAGGCTGGTTGAAAATGATCCTGCCGACAGTGGTATCAATGAGAACGGAGCGTTTTTCACCGTTCCATTCACCCTCACGGCGTACTTTTATTTTTGCATGAAGGCTTACGACTTTGGTCTCATAAGCCATGATAGCTTCATTGGTGTCACGGAATATCTTGCCTTCGCCCATTTCACCGTCTTTATCAAGTGTAAGATAGTAAGAACCGAGTACCATATCCTGAGTAGGAACGGTAACGGGCTTGCCGTCTGAGGGTTTGAGGAGGTTGTTGGCAGCAAGCATAAGGAAACGTGCTTCTGCCTGAGCCTCTGCGGAGAGGGGAACATGGACAGCCATCTGGTCGCCGTCAAAGTCGGCATTGAAGGCTGTGCAGGCAAGGGGATGAAGTTTGAGAGCCTTGCCCTCAACGAGAACGGGTTCAAAAGCCTGAATACCGAGTCTGTGGAGAGTCGGGGCACGGTTGAGCATAACAGGGTGTCCCTTGATGACTCTTTCGAGAGCATCCCATACTTCGGGGCTTGCACGTTCAACAGCTTTTCTTGCAGCTTTGATATTGTGTATATTGTTGTTATTTTCGGAAAGTATCTTCATGACGAAAGGCTTGAAGAGTTCAAGAGCCATCTCTTTGGGCAGACCGCACTGATACATTTTAAGTTCAGGACCTACGACGATAACGGAACGACCTGAGTAGTCAACACGTTTACCGAGAAGATTCTGACGGAAACGTCCCTGCTTGCCCTTGAGCATATCTGAAAGGGACTTCAATGCACGATTATTAGGACCTGTTACAGGTCTGCCACGCCTGCCGTTGTCGATGAGAGCATCAACAGCTTCTTGAAGCATACGTTTTTCATTTCTGATGATAATGTCGGGGGCATGAAGTTCAATGAGCTTTGCGAGACGGTTGTTTCTGTTGATGACACGCCTGTAAAGATCGTTGAGGTCTGATGTCGCAAATCTGCCGCCATCGAGCTGTACCATCGGTCTGAGATCGGGCGGGATTACAGGGATAACGTCAAGTATCATCCATTCGGGGCGATTTCCGGACTGACGGAATGCCTCGACAACTTCAAGACGCTTAAGGATACGGACTTTTTTCTGACCTGTAGCAGCTTCAAGTTCTTCTCTGAGGTCTGATGAAAGCACTTCAAGATCGATATTCTTGAGGAGTTTCTGTATGGCTTCAGCACCCATCATGGCTTCAAAATCGTCACCGTATTTATCTTTCATATCCATGTATTCTTTTTCAGAGAGACACTGCTGTATAGTGAGTTCACGCTCGGCATCGCTGCCGGGGGTGATCTCGGTGACTATATACATGGCAAAATACAATATCTTTTCAAGTGTACGGGGGGAGATGTCAAGGATAAGTCCCATTCTGGAGGGAATACCCTTGAAGTACCATATATGCGAAACAGGGGCTGCAAGTTCGATACGTCCCATACGTTCACGTCTTACTTTGGATTTTGTTATCTCGACACCGCAGCGTTCACAAACCCTGCCTTTGAAGTGAACTTTTTTGTATTTTCCGCAGTGACATTCCCAGTCTTTCTGAGGACCGAAAATGGCTTCACAGAAAAGTCCGTCCTTTTCGGGCTTGAGAGTACGGTAATTGATCGTTTCGGGCTTTTTGACTTCGCCCTTTTCGGGCTGAAGGGGATCTCTTATTGACCACTGTCTGATGAGGTCGGGAGAAGCAAGTCCTATTTTAATAGATTCAAACTGGTTAAATTCCATTCGTTTGTATCCTCCTTTCAGTCGTCCATGTCATCAGAAACCATGCTTTTGAAGAATTCATCCATATCACTGTTGTCCTGTTCCTGATACTCGTCTTCCTCAGCATCGAAATCTTCCGCTTCGCCGTTTTCGTCGAGTGTCTGATAGCTGTCATTGATGTCATCGGTGATGACCATTTTTTCATCGAAGATATTGCCGGAATCAACTCTGTCGTTCATATCATCGTCATCATCGATCTTGCTTATATCGATCTCGTTGCCGTCCTTGTCAAGCACCTGAATGTCCAGTGCAAGTGACTGCAGTTCTCTGATAAGTACCTTGAAGGATTCGGGGATGCCCGGATTGGGGATATTTTCACCCTTGACGATGGCTTCAAAGGTCTTGACACGACCTACAACATCGTCTGACTTGACGGTGAGTATTTCCTGAAGAGTATAAGCTGCACCATACGCTTCCAAAGCCCAGACTTCCATCTCACCGAAACGCTGACCGCCGAACTGAGCTTTACCGCCGAGAGGCTGCTGTGTAACGAGGGAGTAAGGACCTGTGGAACGGGCGTGTATCTTGTCATCAACGAGGTGATGGAGTTTGAGATAGTACATATAGCCGACAGTAACGGGATTATCGAACAGTTCACCTGTTCTGCCGTCACGAAGCCATACCTTGCCGTCCTCGCTGATGCCTGCATCACGGAAGCACTGGAAAATATCTTCTTCATGGGCACCGTCAAAAACAGGTGTCATGATCTTCCAGCCGAGAGCTTTTGCGGCATAGCCGAGATGGACTTCAAGTACCTGACCGATGTTCATACGGGAAGGAACGCCCAGAGGATTGAGGACTATATCAAGGGGAGTACCGTCAGGCAGGAAAGGCATATCCTCTTCGGGAAGCACACGGGATACGACACCCTTGTTGCCGTGACGACCTGCCATCTTGTCGCCGACCTGAATTTTACGTTTCTGAGCAATATAGCAGCGGACTACTTTATTTACACCGGGTGCAAGTTCATCCGCACTTGTTTCTTTTGTAAATATCTTTACATCTACGATAATACCGTATTCACCGTGAGGAACTCTGAGGGAGGTATCACGGACTTCACGGGATTTTTCACCGAAGATGGCTCTGAGCAGTCTTTCTTCGGAAGTGAGTTCTGTTTCGCCTTTAGGAGTGACCTTGCCGACAAGGATATCACCTGCGTGGACTTCTGCACCGATATGTATGATACCGTTTTCATCGAGGTCACGGAGCTGGTCATCGCCGATATTGGGAATATCCCTTGTGATCTCTTCGGGACCGAGCTTTGTGTCACGGGCTTCTATTTCATATTCTTCGATGTGGATAGATGTATATACATCATCACGAACTATCTTTTCGTTGAGGAGGACGGCATCTTCATAGTTATAGCCTTCCCAAGTCATGAAGCCGATAAGGGCATTCTTACCGAGAGAGATTTCGCCGTTGTTGGTAGCGGGTCCGTCTGCCAATACTTCATGGTCAACGACACGCTGACCTACACTTACGATAGGTACTTGATTTATGCAAGTACCCTGATTGGAACGGGTAAACTTAGTAACTGTATATGTTTTCTTCTTACCGTTGTCATATCTGACTGTGATCTTATCTGCACTGACGTATTCAACAACGCCGTCACCTTCTGAGAGTATGCAGACACCTGAGTCAACGCCTGCTTTATACTCCATGCCTGTTCCCACGATAGGAGCTTCTGTGACAAGGAGCGGAACTGCCTGTCTCTGCATATTCGATCCCATCAATGCACGGTTCGCATCATCGTTTTCAAGGAAGGGGATCATAGCCGTTGCAACGGATACGACCATCTTCGGAGATACGTCCATGTAATCGGCTTTTTCGGGTTCTGTTTCGATAAATTCTTCACGGCATCTGCCGACTATCTTTTTGTGTACAAATCTGCCGTTTTCATCAAGGGGTTCATTAGCCTGTGCGACGATGTAGTTATCTTCAACATCTGCCGTCATATATTCGACCTTATCGGTAACTACACCTGTCTCTTTGTCAACTTTTCTGAAAGGAGCTTCAATAAGACCGTATTCATTTATCTTTGCGAAAGTAGCAAGATATGAGATAAGACCTATGTTAGGACCTTCAGGAGTTTCGATAGGACACATTCTGCCGTAATGTGTATAGTGAACGTCACGGACTTCAAATCCTGCACGATCTCTTGAAAGACCGCCGGGACCGAGGGCGGAAAGTCTTCTTTTATGAGTAAGTTCTGCAAGGGGGTTGTTTTGATCCATGAACTGCGAGAGCGGTGAAGAGCCGAAGAACTCTTTGATAGCGGCAGTCACGGGACGTATATTTATAAGTGCATTCGGGGAAAGATTGCTTATATCCTGAGCATTGAGCGTCATTCTTTCACGGATGACTCTCTCCAAACGGGCAAAGCCTATCCTGAACTGATTTTGGAGAAGTTCGCCTACGCAGCGGATACGTCTGTTGCCGAGATGGTCAATGTCATCCGTCACGCCGATACCGCACGCAAGAGAATTCATATAGTTTATACTTGCAAAAATATCATCAATAATGATATGTTTAGGGATAAGTTCGTCTCTGCGTATCCTTAATTCTTTTTTAAGTTTGTCTTTGTCAGCAGTGCCGACATTGTCCAATATCTCACGGAGAACAGTAAATCTTACTTTTTCATTGATGCCAATATCTTCTACATCAAAATCAATGTATTTGGAAATATCGACCATGCCGTTTGAGATGATCTTTACAGACCTTCCGTCAGCTCCCTGCACGAAGGCAACGGTAACGCCTGCATTTTCCATTTCAAGAGCACGTTCTTTGGAGATGACCTCGCCTTCATCGGCAAGAAGCTCGCCTGTCACGGGATCAGCAATGGGTTCTGCAAGTACCTGATTGGCAAGTCTGTTGGAAAGGGAGAGTTTCTTATTATATTTATATCTGCCGACTCTTGACATATCATATCTTCTGGGATCGAAGAAGAGATTATCAATGTGAGCCTGAGCACTCTCAACAGTGGGCGGTTCACTCGGACGGAGTTTTCTGTAAACTTCCTTGAGAGCATCATCTCTGTTGTCAGTTGAATCTTTTTCGATAGTGGCGATCATTCTGTCGTCTGCACCGAAGAAGTCAAGTATCTCCTGATCGGAGCCGAGACCTAATGCACGAATAAAAGTAGTAACAGGAAGCTTTCTGTTTTTATCTATACGGACGTAGAAGACATCGTTGACATCATTCTCATATTCCAGCCATGCACCTCTGTTAGGGATAACAGTGGCACTGAACAATTCCTTGCCTGTCTTATCGTGATCCATCTTGTAGTAAACGCCGGGCGATCTGACAAGCTGTGAAACGATAACTCTTTCCGCACCGTTGATAACAAAAGTACCGCTTGGAGTCATAAGGGGGAAGTCACCCATGAAAACATCGGAATCAGTATGTTCACCTGTTTCATTGTTGTAGAGGGAAGCCTTGACACGAAGCGGGGCAGAATATGTTACATCACGTTCCTTACATTCTGCAATAGAGTAGTTGGGGTGTTCTCTGTCGAGCTTGTAATCAAGGAAACTGAGAACGAGATTTCCGGAATAATCGGTGATGCCCGAAACATCTTCAAAAACCTCTTTGAGTCCCTTTTCAAGAAACCATTCATAGGAATCCGTCTGAATTTCAATGAGGTTCGGCATTTCAATAACCGTGTCGGTGTGGGAAAAGCTTTTGCGTTCCGTATTGCCGAGACGAACGGTTTTGACATTTACCATACAATCAGCTCCATTCATTTTTTTAACCGCACCGCCCTGAAAATAAAAACGAAAATTTACAAAAAAACTCTTGATTTTTTTTTGAAATTATGTTAATATCCAATAGAGGTTAACAGGGAAAACTGCCCCTAAAAGACAGTTTTCTACTATGGTGCATTTTATAAATATACTCCAAAAACGGATTTTTGTCAAGAGTTTTTTGCAAAAAGTCCGTAATTTTTTTTATTTCGGGGAAAAGTGCGTTTTTTGACGTGTAAAAACACCCGACAGCGTGTGCAGGAAGTTTGGGAATGGAAATTTATTTTTGTTGAAAAGATGTGTTGCAATATATGTATAATATATGGTACAATAGAAAACATGATTGACAAGTAAAAAAGAGGATCAGGGAGCAGATCATTTCTCATTCCTCATTCCTAATTTCTAATTTTACAGAGGGTGATTTTTTTGGCAGACGAAACAAAGGAAGTTGAAAGTACCGAGCAGGTGCAGGAAACACAGCAGATCAATGAACAGCAGGCTTTCGGAAAGGAAAATCAGCAGCCTGTATCGGAAACAACAAAAAGCTATATGGAAATGGCACAGGACGTTCTTGCAGAGGTCAACAAGGTCATCTTGGGCAAAAAGGGTGAAGTTGCCGAGATCATGACAGCGTTTCTGGCAGACGGTCATGTTTTGCTGGAGGATATTCCGGGAGTCGGTAAGACAACTCTTGCGTTGGCGTTTTCAAGAGCAATGGGACTTGAAAGTAAGCGTGTACAGTTTACCCCTGACGTTTTGCCGTCAGACCTGACAGGTTTCTCTATTTACAAGAGGGCAAATGACTCCTTTGCATATCAGGAAGGTATAGTGTTTACCAATATTCTTCTCGCCGACGAGATCAACCGTACATCTCCTAAAACACAGTCGGCATTGCTTGAGGTTATGGAAGAACGCCGTGTATCAGTTGAAGGCGTTACCCGTGATGTACCTGAGCCGTTTCTGGTTATCGCAACACAGAACCCTTCCGGTACAGCAGGTACACAGTATCTCCCCGATAACGAAATAGACCGTTTCATGGTAACGATGTCGATCGGTTATCCGGATTTCCAGAGTGAGCTTGAAATTGCAAAGACCATAGGTGATTTGAAATCAAGAGCCGACTTGGTAAGCCCTGTTATAACCAGAGAGGCATTTTTGCAGATGCGTAGGGAGATATATGACGTGTATGTAAAAGATGTTGTATATGACTATCTTTTAAGATTGGTTGCGGCAACGAGGAATCATATTTACATAGAGCGTGGAGCAAGTCCCCGTGCGACTATCGCATTGGTAAAGATGGCAAGAGCATACGCATGGCTCAATGGCAGAAAGTATGTTGTACCGAATGATGTTTTGATACAGTTGCCGTATGTGCTGGCACACCGTATTATTATGAGTGCCGCCGCAAAAGTCGGCAGTATCAATAAATATGAAGTTATCGAAGAGATCGCAAGAACTGTGAAGATACCGTATATGGGTGTAAAGCGATGAAGAAAATTGCAGCTATTTTGATCTTGGCAGCAGCATGGTATTTTGCGGGAATGTTCAGTCAGACACCGCTTATGACTGTAGTCATAGGTCTTGCTATATCAGCGGTAGTTCTGATTATCCTTTCGTGGTATCTTACAAGGCATACCGAAGTTACTATCCCTAAACAAGAGGACATCGCTTTCAAGAATATCGAGCGTGTATACAGATTTGAAACCGAAAATACAAGCAACTTTCCCGTAAACAAATTCAAGGTGTTCTTTTCCATGAAGTACCCGTTTGACAAGGCGGTAAAGAAAAAATTCTGCGGAAGTGCAATGGGCAAAAGGCACAATGATGCAAATGTATCTGAGTTTTACTTTACAGCCCCATATTGCGGACTTATAAGAGTAAGCCTCAGAAAAGTTCGTGTATATGACTATCTGTCGATATTTTCGGGTTCAAAGAAACTCAATCAGCAGAGAGAGATACTTGTCATGCCGACAGCGAAGAATATGCTGATAGAGCTTCCTATTTTGGGAATGTATGACGAAGACCCTATTGCAGATACGAGTTCAAATAAAAAAGGTGATGACCACAGCGAGATACGAAACCTGCGTGAATACCGTGAGGGAGACCTTTTCCGACATATCCACTTCAACTACAGTGCAAGAACGGGTGAGTTGTGGGTAAAGGAATATCAGAAAGAAAACGACTACATTTTTGACATGGTGCTTGATACATCAGGCGACGAACCGCCGTCAATGGACTATATGGATGCATTCTATGAGATAATCTTCTCTATCATAATGACACTTATAAAGCATGAAGTCATGCTTGAAGTGCATTGGTATGACAGTGAATACATGGGAATAAAAGACATGACCGTGACAAATGAAGAAGAAGCAAGAGATTTGCTTTCAAGATTATATCACTCGGAAGTGATATGCACAAAGGACACTTTCTATAATGAGATAGGCAATCTTGATAAAAAATCAATGATTATCAATACAAAACTTGAATGGTATTTTATGAACAGGGCTGTTTTCAGATTTCATAGGGAGACACTTGAAGCTGAACTCAGTGATGAATTTTTCAGATTAGGCAGGTGATCGTTATCAAAAAGATCAAGATCACTACTCAAAGGGCATATACAAATAAAAATATGCGTCGTGACGAAAGACGCAGGCGGCGTGCATTGGACAGATCACCGATACTGCTTTTGTTTTTTGTAACAGGACTTGTAGGTGTGCTGTTCGGCATAGGAGACAATTTCACTGTCGGCAATCAGATGTACATATATATGACTATGTTTTTGGCAGCGTTCAGTGTATTCCTATGGTATTTCTACTTTTTCCATACAAGGATATTTGTAGTAATATCCATAATACTGTCGCTGGCAACGGTAGTCATATTCGTGCCGGAGGTGTGGAGTGTAACAAGACAGGCTTTTGCAGGGGAAACTCTCAATTTATCTGCACCGCTGATAATATCCGGCTTGATACTTGTAGTATTCATACTGTTTTCGTTTGAGTTCATTTTAAGAAGCCATTGGTTCATATTGTTGGTTTCGCTGGGGCTGATGGTGCTTGGACCTATGGTGAAGCTGAATTTCGGCTACATCACCATCATACTCGGAATGATATTCAATATATCGTTCACCATTGTGAACATGACGGAGAGCCGCAGCGGTAAAGATATATTCCGCATGAACGACAGAAGCAGGATAGCAGTTGCAAGTACACTTATCGCAACGGCTGTTATCATAGTGACACTTGTACCTGCATTTCCCATAGAGAACATCATTGAGAAAGACCTGTTCAAGTCAACGGATACCGCAACGGAGATCATCAGTGATACCGCAGCGGCAGTTGTTGAAAGTATCACGGCGAACCTTGCTCCTTCCGGCATAACTGCCGAAGGCAAGATACACCGTTCCGAGATAAGCTATACAGGGAATACACTCATGACGGTGACGGTGGATAAAGTACCGAAAACAACGACATATATGCATGGATTTCAGGGTGGAAATTATGAGAACGGAGCATGGAAGTCGGCATTCATAGAACCGCCTGAAAACGATGTCAATAAAGACAGAGGTGTTTATCAAGAACCCTTTATGATGGACGTTATCAAGTCTATCAACGGCGACTACTCCACCATCATGAAAAATACATCCGATCCGATCTCTGACATATACTATAATTACAGCATGAAGAATGACCTTGACAAAGAAAAATTCCATGCCGACATGACAGAGATGAATGAAACATACAGTACAGTATGCACACCGTACTATTCGCAGTACAGTGAGGGACGTATCAGAGTTAATCACCGTATAGGTGAAAACGGTTATTCAAACAATTTTGCCTATGCAGACGGCGTGAATATGAAGAATTACTGGAAGTACGATGTTGAAGTTGAGATGCTTGTCGATGCGTATATCAAGAGGATAGGGGAGGAGTATACCGGATACTCCGAAAAAAATAATACTTCACTCAAAGAACTGTGTGACAAAAATCCTCTTGAGAGCCTTGACGAGATAACGACTTTTATCGTATGCAAGCTTCAAAATATGGCAGAGTTTGATAAAAAAACAGGAGTCGTGCCGTTTGACAGGGATGTCATAGACTATTTCCTTTTCAGCAGCGGAAAGGGTGACAGTGTATATTTTGCATCGGCAGCAACGCTTATGTATCATATGTACGGCATACCTGCAAGATATGTGGCAGGATTCGTGGCAAGACCTGATGACTTCCAAAAATCCGAAAAAGGCTTCACGGCAAATATTACGGATCATCACTCATATTCATGGACAGAGATATTTTTGAAAGATTACGGTTGGGTGCCTGTTGATGTGACACCCGATGAAAGCGGTGCAGTCATCACAGCCTATCCGGGATATGATACAGACAAGATGAAAAAGATCATGTCCGAACATAACTGGACGTTCCGTGACAGAAAAGCCGAGAAACTTGAAGAAGAAAAACGCATTGCTGAGACCGATCACACACCCCTGATATTGACAGTTATCATAGTACCTTTGGTAATGGCAGGCGGATTTGCGGTATTTGTTATCCTCAGACGTAAAAAGACCGTATCACAGCCGCAGTCAGTGGATTGCCGAGTGGTATTTGACAGACTTATCAGGGCTATACACTTTGAAAATATGCTGACAGAGTATAACGGCTCGGAGTCTGATTTTTACATAAGATTAAGCGAAAATTTTCCTGATGTATCTGAGGAAGATGCGGAAAAGATGTTTGAGATACTTTGTGAGGACAGCTTCTCACCCGAAAGTGAAGCAAATTCCGAGAAAAACCGTGAATTTATCGAGAACATCTACAAAAAGGTATCTGCACAGCTTTATTCCAAAATGAAGTGGTACAGAAAGCCCGTTTTCAAATATGTCAAAAATCTTGCATAGCAAAAAGCCTGCACGGAAAACCGTGCAGGCTTTTTTTACTTGAAAGGAGAAATCAGTTGGTGATAGTTCTCTCTGTTTCCTTATCAAAAATGTGTATCTTCTCAACGTCAAATGCGATCTCGATAGTTTCGCCTGCTTCTGCAGTAGATGACGGGTCAACACGAGCAATAGCAGATGTACCTTCGATATTGAGATAGATATAAATTTCATTACCCATCAATTCTGTGATCTCGACCTGAGCTTCGATAATGCTCTCTTCCGATCTCTCAAGGAATTCAGGCTCATCATGTACGTCTTCAGGACGGATACCGAGAACAACTTCTTTACCGACAAAGTGTGAAAGGATATTCTTCTTGTTCTTTGATTCGGGGAGCGGAATCGTGTAGTTACCGAAATGGATGCCGTAATCATCACCTGAACGGACGATAGTAGCATCGATGAAGTTCATCTGAGGAGTACCCATGAATCCTGCAACGAACTGGTTACAAGGTCTCTCATAGAGGTTCTGAGGAGTATCTACCTGCTGGATGAAGCCGTCCTTCATGACAACGATACGGTCAGCCATTGTCATAGCTTCTGTCTGGTCATGTGTAACGTAGATAAATGTAGTACCGAGTCTCTTGTGGAGCTTGGAAATCTCAGTTCTCATGGCAGTTCTGAGTTTAGCATCGAGGTTTGAAAGAGGCTCGTCAAGAAGGAATACCTTCGGGTCACGGACGATAGCACGGCCAAGTGCAACACGCTGTCTCTGACCACCGGAGAGAGCCTTCGGTTTACGTTCGAGCAGATGAGCTATATCAAGTGAACGTGCAGCTTCTTCAACACGTCTTCTTATTTCCTCAGGGGGAGTTTTACGCAGCTTCAGACCGAAAGCCATGTTATCAAAAACAGTCATATGCGGATAAAGAGCGTAGTTCTGGAAAACCATTGCGATATCTCTGTCTTTCGGAGAGATGTCGTTGGCAAGAACGTCACCTATATGGAGTTCGCCCTTAGAGATGTCCTCAAGACCTGCGATCATACGCAGAGTTGTTGACTTACCGCAGCCTGACGGTCCGACGAAGATGATAAATTCCTTGTCTTCAATTTCAAGGTTAAAGTCGTTTACAGCTACGACATTGCCGTCATAGATCTTGTAAACATTTTTCAATGATACACTAGCCATTAGTTATACCTCCTGATTTATTTCGCTGTATGATAAGCGTAAATTTGGAATCAATATTCAACAATATAACTATAACAGATTTTTTCAGAAAATAAAATACTTTTTTTTACTAAAATCTAAATGAATAGTTTAGGTATAATTCACATAAACCAAAAATTTACAGTCAAAATTGTGTATTTTGTATACTAAAATAACAGTTAAATGCCATGTTTGGTACATAAAAGTTCATCGATCTCTGTTTGAGAAAGTTCTCTGAAATCACCGGTTTTCAGTGTTTCATCAAGAAAAAGAGAGCCTATCCTCAGCCTTTTGAGATACGTCACATTTGCCCCGACAGCATTGAACATTTTTTTGACCTGATGGAATTTACCCTCGCATATTTCAACAAGTGCCGTATGTTCATCAAGTATTTTCATATCAGCGGGCAAAAATTCTCCTATGCCGTTTTTGAAAGCCGTGACATCTTCGTGTGTCAATATTTTGTCAACGGCAGCACGATACAGCTTGTAAACATGACTTTTCGGTGACAGCATTTTATGTGCAAGTTCGCCGTCGTCTGTTATCAAAATAAATCCCTCTGTATCCTTGTCGAGCCGTCCGGCAGGGAAAAGTCCTCTCCTCTGCATTTCTTTCGGTAATAGATCTATGACTGTTTGAGCGTGTTTGTCGGTGCTTGCGGAAAGCACTCCGGCAGGCTTGTTCATCATTATATAAACATATTTCTTAAAAGTGATCGCTTTTCCGTCAACAGATATTTCCGCTGTTTCGGGTTCAAACTTTTCATCGGGCTTTAAAACTGTTTTTCCGTTAACAACAATTCGCCTTTTTTTTATCATGTCTTTAACTTCACTTCTCGTTGCGACATTCTGTGAAGATAATATTTTATCAATTCTTTCCATAGAAACCTCCGTCAGCTTGCCGAAAATTGAGAGTTATACAGAGTAGAATAAAAGCCGTTTTTCTTCATGAGTTCACTGTGATTTCCCTGTTCAATGATATTTCCGTCTTTCATGACGAGTATAACATCAGCTTCTTTGATAGTTGAAAGTCTGTGTGCAACGATAAAACTTGTTCTGCCCTCCATCATCTTGTTGAAAGCCTGTTGAATTTTAATTTCTGTACGGGTGTCTATACTTGAAGTAGCTTCATCAAGGATAAGCATAGGCGGATCACACAACATCACTCTTGCAATACACATAAGCTGTCTTTGTCCCTGAGAGAGATTTGCACCTTCCTCCGTAATGATAGTATCATACTTTTCGGGCAGACGTTCAATGAAGTGATCTATAAAAGCATCTTTTGCGGCTTTCTTGACTTCATCAAGAGTTGCATCGGGTTTTCCGTAGGCGATATTATCCCTTATACTTGCATTATAAAGCCAGCTTTCCTGCAAGACCATTCCGTAAAGTGACCTCAGAGAATTTCTTTTTATCTCGTAAATACTCGTGCCGTCAATTTTAATATCTCCGCTGTTCACATCATAAAAACGCATTAAAAGATTGATAAGTGTAGTTTTTCCGCAGCCCGTAGGACCTACTATTGCAATTTTCTGACCTTGCTTTACATGAAGATTGAAATTCGTGATAAGCGGCTTTTCGGGAACGTAGGAAAATTTTACTTTATCAATATCGATCTTTCCCTTGCAGTCGGTAAGTTCAACGGCTTTTTCGCTGTCGGGGAGTTGATCTTCCTCGTCAAGAAGTGCAAAAGCCCTTGCCGCCCCTGCCAGAGCCGATTGCAGTTGAGGTATAACGCCCGTTACTTCATTGAAAGGCTTTGTATATTGATTTGCATAAGTAATGAACATGGAAATTTGTCCTACCGAAAGAGTACCCTGAATGGCACTTACAGAACCTACTGTGCATACAGCGGCGGTAACAATGCCGTTTACAAAACGTGTACTCGGATTGGCAAGAGATGAATAGAATTGTGCTTTCTTGCCGCACTCAAGCAGACGGGCATTTATTTCTTCAAAATCTTCCTGAGAGCGTTCTTCATATCCGAATGCTTTTACAACTTTTTGCTGTCCGATGTATTCTTCTATGTATGCACTTATTTCGCCTTGTGTTTTGGATTGCTTTTTGAATTGATTTTGTGAAAGTTTTGTTATAAATCCTGCAACGAACATTGAAAGGGGAGTGATTATGACAACGACAATGGCGATATAGGGGTTAATGAAAAGCATGAAACCGAGAGTGCAAAGTATCATGACAAGTCCCGAAAAAAGCTGTGTAATGCCCTGTAAAAGACCGTCACCGACAGCGTCAACGTCATTGATGATACGGCTTATCAGATCACCGTGAGGGTGACCGTCAATATATTTCAGGGGAACGGTGTTGAATTTTCTGAAAATATCTCTACGCATATCCCTGACAGTGCCGTAACTGACGGTATTTATGCAAAGTCCCATGAGCCATTGAAACACCGCACACGCAAGCACCGTTACACCGACCATTAACAAAAGCATGGCAACATCATTGAAATGCACGTTATTTTTATCAAGGATATTGTCTATTGCATAACCGACAAGTACGGGAGCAGTCAAATTAAGTACAACATAAAGCAGTGCGAATATCATAGCAAAGACAAGACTTGAACGGTAAGGCTTGGCGTATTTTAAAATTCTCTTTAAAGTACCTTTGTTTTTCATTTGTTCAAGACCTCCTCTGCTTTAAGCTGTGACAGGCATATTTCCTTATAAACGCTGCATGAATTGAATAGATCATTGTGTTTGCCAATGCCGACAAGTTCACCTTTATCGAGAACTATTATTTTATCGGCATATCTGACAGTACCCACTCTTTGAGATACCATTATCACTGTCATATTTTTTGTTTCTTCTTTAAGGGATTTTCTCAAAGCGGCATCTGTTGCAAAGTCCAATGCACTTGCACTGTCATCTAATATGAGTATTTCGGGCTGTGAAACTAATGCCCTTGCAATAGTGAGTCTTTGTTTTTGACCGCCCGATAAATTTTTACCGCCTGCTGTGACAGGTCTTTCAAGACCTTCGGGATTGTCATATACAAACCCGTAAGCCTGAGCGATTTTGAGAGCCTTGTCAATGTCATCAAGGGAAGCATTTTTATTTCCCCAGAGCATATTTGATTTTATAGTACCTGCAAAAAGCATGGCAGCTTGCGGAACGATACCCATTTTACCCCTGAGCTGTTTAAAGGGATAATCTTTGACGTTTGCTCCGTCAACAAAGACTTTTCCCTCTGAAGTGTCGTAAAATCTCGGAATTAAATTTACAAGCGTAGATTTTCCCGAACCCGTACCGCCTATTATACCGACTGTTTCACCTTTTTCGAGTGTGAAAGAGATATTTTTAAGAGCATATCCGTTGTCGGCATATCCGAAAGATACGTTTTCAAATTCAACGGAAGGTGCTTTTTCATCAGTTCTTATTTCTGCGGAATTGCTTTCACGAACACTCGGCACGGTATCAAACACTTCATTCACTCTTGAAGCCGAAGCGGAAGCCTTTGTAAAAATGACGACTAAATTTGATACAACTATCATAGCAAGGAGTATTTGTGTCATATAATTGACGAGAGCGATAATTTCACCTTGTGTCAAGTCACCATTGTAAACGAATCTTGCCCCGAACCATACTATTGCAATAATAGCACCTTGTGCAATGACGTATGTAAGGGGATTTAATAAAGCGGATATTCTTCCGACAGCAACGGCGGTTTGTGCAAGTTCATTGTTTTGTTCTTCAAGGCGAGATTGTTCGGAGTCCTGTTTTGAGAATGCACGGATAACTCTGTTTCCGGAGAGATTTTCTCTTGATATTAAAGAAACCGTATCAAGCTTTTTCTGAATTTTCTTGAAGAACGGTACAGACTTGCTCATTATCAGGAACAGCACCAATGCAATTAAAGGAGAGGCTGCCAAGAATATCAAAGACATTTTCATGTCAATGGACATAGCCATTATGACAGCACCTATGACAAGAAAAGGTGCTCTTATGACGAGCCTTATGAGCATGGCAACGGCTAATTGCAGTTGATTTATGTCATTAGTCATTCTGGTGATAAGAGAGGGAGTGCCTATCTTGTCAAGTTCTGCATGAGAGAAAGTGTTGATGTGTCGGAACATGGCATTTCTTACTTCCGTACCGAAGCCCTGTGAAGCTATAGAAGCCGACTTCTGACAGACAAGTGCAAAACTCAGTCCCAATGCTCCCAAGAGTACCATGAAGCCGCCCTGCCGCAGAACATATCCGACATCATTGTTTTTAACGCCCGTGTCGATAATATCGGCGGTTATCAGCGGAATGAACAGTTCAAAGATCGCCTCGATGAGCTTGCAGACAGGTCCGACAGTCAACTGTAATTTGTAATTTTTCAAGAATCGTCTTAACCTGAACATAACCATTTCCTTTCAAAAAAGTATTCTATGTAATCATTGTACAATAAAAAAGGAGGGTTTGCAATACAAAAGCATTTATTTCTCAAAAACGGTCTTATAATGGCAGCATCTGCCCTGATAATAAGGACAATGAATATATTTTTCAGAGTGTTCATGGCGGATAGCATGGGGGCAGAGGGCATAGGCTTATATCAGCTTATCATAAGTGTATATTTATTTTTTGCGGCTATATCAACAAGCGGAATATCTCTGACGGCAACAAGATCGTTTTCTGATTTTTCCGCAAGGGGAGAACTCTCAAAAGCAAAATACTCCGTCAACAAATGTCTTGTAATATCAATTATACTTGGTGGGGTGCTGGGTACAGTGATGTATTTTTCGGCAGACTGTGCAGGAGAGTATTTTTTGCACGATGTGAGAACAGTTCCTGCATTGAAACTGCTTGCACCGAGTTTGCCCTTTATGGCGGCATCCGCTTGTGTTAGAGGATATTTTACAGCACGCCGTCAGACTATACAAACATCTGTTGAACAGCTTCTCGAACAGGTCATAGAAATGGGTGTATTTGCTGTATCGTTTGCCGTGTTAAAGCCCGATACTCTTGAAAAAGCCTGTTGTACGGCTGTACTTGGCACGACTGCCGCCGAAGTTATCTCATTCATATACTCCATGATATGTTATTATTTTGATATAAGAAAACTTCACTGTCAAAGTGAAAGGACTGACAGACTTGCAAGGAAGATAATATCTGTTGCAGTCCCCGTCATGGCAAATTCATGTCTGCGGACAGGTCTTAGTGCGGTTGAAAACGTGCTTATACCGATAGGACTCAAGAAAAACGGCTCTGATACTTCAAACGCCCTTGCACAATACGGAACAATAAACGGAATGGTCATGCCTGTATTGGTATTTCCGACAGTTTTCATATTGCCGTTTGCATCCCTTATAATTACGGAAATGTCCGAAAATCTGGCAAAAAAACATCTTAAAAGTATAAAATACATTTCATCAAAGATGTTTAAACTGACGCTTGTATATTCTTTGCCGGTGATGGTGATATTCATATTTTTCGGAAAGAGTATATGTGAAACTCTGTATCACAACAGTAATGCAGGGATATTTCTTTCAATGCTTGCCCCTGTTGTGCCATTCATGTATCTTGACTGTGTTGTTGACGGTATATTGAAAGGCTTGAATGAGCAGACAAGCTATCTGATATTCAATCTGATAGATGCAGTGATAAGAGTGATATTGACATATATACTTCTGCCGAAGTTCGGCATATTCGGAATAGTTGCGGTTATAATCGTAAGTGAACTGCTGAATACAGTTATGAGTATAGCAAGGCTCATAAAAGTGACGGCAATAAAAATAAAAGTTTTTGAATGGGTGATATTCCCGTTAATGAGTATCGTTACGCCATGCCTTTTAATGAAATTCTTTTCAGTGGATTTCACTGTAAAAATCGTGATATGCCTTGCATTTTACGGAACATCACTATTGATTTTCAGCAGAAAAAACAGCGGTCAGCCTTTAAAAAGCTGATCGCTGTGTTAATTATCAATTATTAATTGATCTCTCTTATCCAGCCTTTGGGAGCTTCAAGTCTGCCCATCTGGATACCTGTGAGAGTATCATAGAGTTTCTTTGTAACAGGTCCCATTTCTTCCATGCCGCTGGGGAAACAAATTTCCTTGCCGTGATCGTAGATCTTGCCGACAGGTGAAATAACTGCCGCTGTACCGCAAAGACCGCATTCTGCAAAATCCTTGACTTCATCAAAGTAAACTTCTCTTTCCTCGACTTCAAGACCGAGATAGTCTTTTGCAACTACCATGAGAGAACGTCTTGTGATAGAGGGGAGAATACTGTTGGATTTCGGTGTAACGACTTTATTATCCTTTGTGACAAACAGGAAGTTTGCACCGCCTGTTTCTTCAACTTTGGTTCTTGAGCCTGCATCGAGATACATATTCTCGTCAAAGCCCTCTTTATGAGCGGTAACGATAGCATGAAGGCTCATTGCATAGTTAAGACCGGCTTTAATATAACCTGTACCGTGAGGAGCAGCTCTGTCGAAATCACTTACTTTGATAGTGATAGGCTTTGCACCGCCTTTGAAGTAAGGACCAACGGGTGTACAGAAAATTCTGAACTGGAATTCTTCGGCAGGCTTTACACCGATAACGGGGTTAATGCCGAACATGAAAGGTCTGAGATAGAGAGTTGCACCCGTGCCATAGGGGGGAACGTATGCCTTGTTTGCACGAACAACTTTTTCAACGGCTTCAATGAACTTATCTTCGGGATAAACGGGCATTTCCATACGTCTTGAAGAATTTGCCA